>DASWKU010000478.1:0-7613 GCA_036396455.1 Flavobacteriaceae bacterium | reverse complement strand
TTTTGCAGTGCTTCGTTTGTCATTCTTTATTGTATAAACCTTCGTCAAACCCTTCAATAGGATTTACCTTTTTCTTCATGTTTTCAGTTCGTATTTTGTCCTGAAGCATCAACATGCCTTCGAGCAATGCTTCTGGTCTTGGTGGGCATCCGGGAACATATACATCCACTGGAATCACATGATCTGCTCCTTTAACAACGGAATATGTATTGTAGAAAAACGGTCCGCCGGAAATTGCACATGCACCCATGGCAATGACATATTTTGGTTCCGCCATCTGATCGTATAACCGTCTTAATACCGGAGCCATTTTGTTAACGATAGTACCGGCAATAATGATGAGATCAGCTTGTCTTGGGGATGGTCTGGCCACTTCAAAACCAAATCGGGAATAATCATGTCGTGCAGCACCTGTTTGCATCATTTCGATGGCACAGCAACTTGTACCAAAATACAAGGACCACAGTGAATTGGCACGACCCCAATTGATAATTTTGTCCAAAGAGGTCACAACGATGTTGGCCCCATTACCCGCAGGAACCACTTTACCCGGAAAATCGTCAGGCATTTTATATGTATTGTCTACTCCCATTTTAACGCTCCTTTCTTCCATGCATACAATAGACCTAACCCTAATATAATCAAAAAAATTGAGATTTCAATAAAAGCAATGCCACCAATTTCCTTAAACACTACAGCCCAAGGCACCAAAAAGGCCACCTCTACATCAAATACTAAAAATAATATGGCAAATAGGTAATACCCTACTTTAAATTGCACCCAGGTTGGTCCTTTGGTTACCATTCCACTTTCATAAGGTTCTCTTTTTTGAGGATTATCAGATTTGGGCGAAATCAAATTTGATAGAAAATTTGCTCCGGCAACCAAAACTACTCCTGCAATAAAAAAAACAATGATGGCTTCTGAACCCATAATAATCTTTTAATTTAATACACTTGGTATATATCTCCCGAAAAAAACAGATCGTCCGTTTTTCTGAATTTTGAATTCGCTTTCACTTTCATGGCCAATTCTGCTTCGCGCTCCTCAAAAGACAAATCTTCAAAACTTCTAATAATGCCCGTAACCATCGGATATCTCAAGCGCACAAGCATTTGATGCAACGTCGGGTCCTTTTCTTTGGCATCATGTACCAAAAGATCCTCCTGTTCTATTCCATTTTCACCGATTGTGACCACTTCTAATTTTAGGCCCCTCAGCACTAATCCTTTGTTTCGCTCTTTACCAAAAATCATTGGTTTTCCATGCTCGACAAACAATTGCCTATCCTCTCTCACGGCTTTATCTGTAAATTCATCAAAACACCCATCGTTGAAAATTGGGCAATTTTGCAAAACTTCAATTAATGAAGTTCCTTTGAATTTTACGGAATCGATAAAAATTTGGGTCATTTCTTTAGGTGTATTGCCTCCAATTCTGGCAAAAAAACGTGCCTGTGCACCTAATGCCAATTCACCAGCAGAAAAAGGAGGCTGTGTATTCCCATAAGGAGAGGATTTTGTTTTTTGACCTATCAAGGATGTTGGCGAAAATTGTCCCTTGGTCAAGCCATATATTTCATTGTTGAACAGAATAATATTTAAATCAATATTTCTTCGTAATACATGAATAAAATGATTGCCACCAATGGCCATGGAATCCCCATCGCCGGTAATGACCCAAACGCTTAAATTTGGGTTTGCCATTTTCACACCTGTAGCTATTGCCGGTGCCCTTCCATGGATGCTGTGCATTCCATAAGTGTTCATATAATAGGGAAAACGCGATGAACATCCAATACCTGAAATAAATACCACATCTTCTCTTTTAACTCCCATTTCAGGAAGTGCCTTTTGCATGGATCTTAAGATAACATAGTCGTCACAACCCGGACACCATCTCACTTCCTGATCGCTCTCAAAATCTTTATAGGTATATTTTTTTTCTACTGTTGTTTCCATGTCATTTCAATAATTGCTTAAACTTTTCGGTTAATTCCTGATTTCCAAATGGCAATCCCTGAACTTTATTAAACTGCGTTACGGTCAAACCGTCAAAATTCATTTTTAATACTTTGGCAAACTGACCAGTGTTCAATTCACAAACTACAATTTTCTTAAATTGTTTTAAAACCTCTTCAGTATTTTTTGGAAGTGGGTTGATATAATTGAAATGAACATATCCAATATTTTTAAAACCTTGTTCATTCATTTGCTTAACAGCTGAATGTAAGGAACCATAGGTTCCGCCCCAACCAACAACCAACAAATCCCCTTTTTCAGCAAATTCAGTAGCTAATTCAGGAATATAATTTTGAACGCGTTTAATTTTTTCCGCCCTTATATTGGTCATAAATTCATGATTTTCGGGATTATATGACACATTGCCGCTCACACTATCCTTTTCAAGTCCGCCAACCCGATGTTCCAATCCAGGAGTTCCTGGAATGGCCCAATTTCGAGCCAATGACTCTTCATTTCTTTCATAAGGGTGCCAATCTTCATGAGCTTGTTTAATCATGTTGTTTTTTATCTCTGGCATGTCATTTACCGATTTGATTTTCCAAGGTGCTGATCCATTGGCAATATAACCATCGGTCAACAAGATCACAGGAGTCATGTGTTCCAAGGTCAATTTGGCCGCTTCATAAGCAAAATTAAAACAGTTGGCCGGCGTACTTGCGGCAATGATTATTACAGGACTTTCACCATTTCTTCCATATAATGCCTGAAGCAAATCGGATTGTTCCGTTTTTGTAGGAAGTCCTGTTGAAGGTCCCCCACGCTGTACATTAACAACGACCAATGGCAATTCAATGGCCATCGCTAGACCAATAGCTTCACCTTTAAGGGCCAATCCCGGTCCTGAAGTTGTTGTAATTGCCAAATCACCAGCAAAGGAAGCTCCTATTGCCGATGTGATTCCTGCAATTTCGTCTTCGGCCTGAAGAGACTTTACTCCAAAATGCTTATGTTTTACCAATTCGTGGAGTATATCTGATGCCGGTGTAATTGGATAGGATCCCAAAAACAGATCCAAACCTGCTTTCTCCGCTGCTGCCAAAAATCCCCAAGCCGTTGCCGTATTTCCCATAATAATTCTATACGTTCCAAAGGGCATTTTGGCTGGTGAAATCGTATATGCATTTGGAATTAATTCCAACGTTTCGGCAAAATAATATCCAGTATTTAAAACTTTAGTATTAGCTTCTATAATATTAGGTGAAGCTTTGAATTTTTTATTGAAAAAGGATATGGTATGCTCTGGCGAACGGTTGTACATCCAATAGACCATTCCTAAAGCAAACATATTTTTACTTCGAACTATGCTTTTATTGTCAAGTCCTTCAACATCCTTTAAAGCTTCTTTGGTCAATGAGGTCATTGCAACTTCAATGACCCTATAATTTGCCAAGCTACCATCTTCCAAGGGATTGGATTCATATTGTGCTTTTTCCAAATTCTTTTTGGTAAAGGCATCGGTATCCACTATAACGGTATGGCCCGGTTTTACGGCATGCAAGTTTGTTTTTAGCCCTGCAGGATTCATGGCAACCAATAAATCTACCTCATCACCTGGAGTGCTAATTTCAACACTACCAATATGTACTTGAAAACCTGAAACGCCATATAAACTTCCTTGAGGTGCTCTAATTTCTGCAGGATAATTGGGAAATGTTGCAATATCATTGCCGAACATTGCCGAAGTGTCGGAAAATTGAGTGCCGGTCAATTGCATGCCGTCACCTGAATCCCCTACAAATCTAATAATAACAGCTTCAAGTACTTCAGGCTGATATTTTACTTGTGTTTTAACCATATTAAGTATAATTTAAAAAAAATAACTACTTTTATAAGTATATAAGTTATTCTTTTGAGTTTTCAAAGATAAATTCACTTTTTAATCAGAAACATGATTTTTATCACATTTGAAATGCAAAATGACTTTTATTTTTACATAAAAATTATTTTCTAAAATTAGTTAAATTATGGCGATTATAATAACAGATGAATGCATAAATTGTGATGCCTGTGTTGCAGAGTGCCCAAATAATGCAATTTATGAACCAGACCACAACTGGTCCTATTCCGATGAAACTAAATTAAGTGGTATCGTTAATCTTCCAGGTGGTGGAGAAGTTGACGCAGATGCAGAAAATGAGCCACTATCTAATGAATTCTATTTTATTGTCCCAGGCAAGTGCACAGAATGCAAAGGATTCCATGATGAGCCACAATGTGCATCGGTTTGCCCAGTAGATTGTTGTGTTCCAGACGAAAACCACGTTGAATCCGAAGAATTTCTTTTGACCAAGAAAGCTTGGATGCACGGTGAATAAAAAGCTTTAAAAATTTTTATTTTAAGCCAACCCCTGCTTTTTATATAAAATTTGGAAGAGGCTGTCTTGACTTTTCAGACAGTCTCTTTCTTATTTGTGCTTATCCTATCCCATTGCTTAACATCCCGATTTTTTTTACAAATCACATAATTCCCATAACTGACATAAGTCATAGTATTTACCATTACCGATTTTTAATTTCACATAACTTTTAGAAAGTTTTAAAATTAAATGTCTGTATTATGGAAAAAGAATTCAAAAAACTAATTTGTGATGCCAATGAAGCAGTAGCGAGGGTAGCACATAAAACCAACGAGGTTTGTGCCATATATCCCATTACTCCAGCATCGCCCATGGGAGAACATGTTGATGTTTTTAGCTCGAATGGCAAAAAGAATATTTGGAACAACATTCCAAGAATTGTGGAAATGCAAAGTGAAGGCGGAGCCGCAGGTGCTGTTCACGGTTCTTTACAGGCTGGAGCCTTGACCACAACATTCACAGCATCACAAGGATTACTTTTAATGATTCCCAACATGTACAAAATTGCGGGAGAATTATTACCAACGGTAATACATGTGGCCGCCAGAACCATTGCAACACATGCCCTCTCCATTTTTGGGGACCATTCTGACGTTATGGCGGCAAGACAGACCGGATTTGCCATGTTATTTGGTGGCAGCGTTCAGGAAGCACATGATTTTGCCCTAATTTCCCAAGTTGCGACGTTACGCTCTAGAATACCATTCCTAAATATTTTTGATGGTTTTAGAACCTCCCATGAAATCTCTAAAATAGATGGGATACCAGATAGCATTATAAAAGCCATGATGCCAGATGATAACATCATGGAACACAAAAAAAGATCATTGGATCCTGACCACCCAGTTATCAGGGGAACTTCTCAAAATCCAGATGTATTCTTCCAAGCCAGGGAAGCAGCCAATTTGTTTTTTGAAAAAACTCCTAAGATCGTTCAGGAAACAATGGATGAATTTTATAACCATACCGGAAGAAAATATAACCTATTTGATTATATAGGCCATCCTGAAGCAGAAAAAATAATCATTATTATGGGCTCTGGTCAAGGGCCTGTTATGGAAGCTGTGGATACCATGATCAAAAATGGCGAGAAAGTAGGCGCCATCATTGTTCGTTTATTCAGGCCTTTCTCAATTGATCACTTTGTTGACAGTATCCCTAAATCGGTTAAAAAAGTTGCGGTTTTGGATAGAACCAAAGAACCAGGCAGTATTGGGGAACCTCTTTATTTGGATGTTGTTTCCGCTTTTGTTGAAAGTGACAGGGAGCAACCTAAAATAATAGGTGGCCGTTACGGATTGTCTTCAAAAGAATTTGATCCTGCCATGGTAAAAGCCGTGTTTGATGAACTGGATAAAGAAAAACCAAAAAATCACTTTACCATCGGTATCAATGACGACGTATCCTATACAAGTTTAGAAATGGGTGAACGGTTACAGACCCTAAAATCTACATTTAACTGTATGTTTTATGGTTTGGGTTCTGACGGTACTGTTGGTGCCAATAAAAATTCCATTAAAATAATTGGAGAAACAACCGACAATTATGTTCAAGGCTATTTTGTATACGATTCCAAAAAAGCGGGCGCACAAACAGTGTCCCATTTACGATTTGGCCCTAAACCCATTCATTCCACTTATTTGATCCATAAAGCAGATTTTATAGCCTGCCATCAGTTTAATTTCATTGAAAAATATGACCTCTTAAAAAATATCAAAAAAGGTGGTACATTCTTATTGAACGCACCTTATTCCAACAAAAAAATATGGAATGAGCTGCCTCAAAAAATGCAAGAGGAAATAATAGAAAATGAATTGGAATTTTATGTGATCGATGCCACAAAAGTTGCCCAAAAAGCAAAACTGGGCAAGCGAACCAATACGGTTTTACAAACCTGTTTCTTTGCGATTTCGGGTGTATTGCCAAAAGATGAAGCCATTCAAAAAATAAAAGATGCCATTGTAAAATCATATTCCCACAAAGGCGATAAAATCGTACAGATGAATTTCAATGCCGTTGATACAGCGTTGGAAAATCTTCAGAAAGTTGATTATCCTAAAAAGACAACTAATAATAGACCCCTAAAATCTATGATGACTGGTGCTACCGATCCATTCGTGAAAGAAATTTTGGGTAAAATTTTGGCCGGTAGAGGAGACGAACTTCCTGTAAGTGCTTTTCCTGTAGATGGCACCTTCCCAACGGGAACCACACAATATGAAAAACGTGGCATTGCAGATTTTATACCTGTTTGGGATGACGAGCGTTTATGTACACAGTGCAATAAATGTATTGCCATTTGTCCGCATGCTGCCATTAGGGCCAAAGTGGTTTCCAATGACATTTTGATTGACGCACCGGATTCCCTAAAATTTGCACCCGCTAAAGGACGGCCTTTTACCAGTGATAAAGAATCTTATATATTACAGGTTTCGCCTGAAGATTGTACAGGATGTGATCTTTGTGTGGCCGTTTGTCCAGCTATAAGCAAAGAGATTGAAGACTTTAAATCCATCAACATGACGAAAAAACTTGATGTTGAAACTCAAGAGAATATCAATTGGGATTATTTTGTAAATCTGCCCGATTACGACAGAACTGCATTGCAAATATCCAATATTAAGGGATCCCAATTTTTGGAACCTTTATTTGAGTTCTCAGGAGCTTGTTCAGGCTGTGGCGAAACACCTTATATAAAAATGCTCACCCAATTATATGGCGATAGTATTTTAATAGCAAACGCCACGGGATGTTCTTCAATTTATGGTGGAAACTTACCCACAACCCCTTATAAAACGAATAAATTTGGTAGGGGTCCCGCTTGGGCAAATTCATTGTTTGAGGATAATGCCGAGTTTGGTCTGGGCATGAAGCTGGCCTTGACAAAAAAACAGGAAATAGCCATCAATTTATTAAAATCATTGGAGCTGTTTGTTGGTTCTGAAATTGTTGAAGCTATTTTAAACAATCCTGAAGAAACGGAAAGCGAAAAAGCGAAAAAAATAGAGGATATCGAAACTCTAAAAGCCACATTAAAAACCCTTGAAAACGACCGAGATGCCATGAAGCTTTATGAACTGTCAGAGTATCTTCGCAAAAAAGCAGTTTGGGTTTTAGGAGGAGATGGTTGGGCCTATGATATTGGATATGGAGGTTTGGACCACGTATTGGCATCGGGCGAGGATATCAATATTATGGTATTGGATACCGAAGTCTATTCCAACACTGGAGG
>DASWKU010000477.1:0-20138 GCA_036396455.1 Flavobacteriaceae bacterium | reverse complement strand
TTGTTGCTTTAGTATTGGCTTTTCACAATCGGACTGTTCCAATGCCCAAGCACACATCGTTTATGCATTCAATAATGCCAAAAACTCCTTAAAAGCCAATAACATTACCCATTTAAAGTTTTACGCCAATAAAGCATTGGAATCTTTTGAGAAAGTCCAAAGTGCTTTGGAAACCTGCCATTGTGCCGATGTTGAAAATTACACCTTCGAAAGTATTGAAAAACTGTCCAAAGTTCCGCCCATTGAAAAAATGGCCGAAGCACAATACTTCGTTGGAAAAGCAAAAGAGTATGCCCAAAAAATAATCACAGCACTTGATTACTGTACCCTTTCTGATAATAGTACGGCCAGCGTCGTAACAGATTATGAAATAACCGATTTGGAAAAGGAACAGTTAAAATTAAAGCAACAACAAGAAGCTTTACTTAAGCAGCAGGAGGTCTTACAGCGGCAGATGGCCAAACAAGAGAAAGAAGAACTTTTGGTTGAAAAACAGCAGTTGATCATTAAAACCAATGCGGCCATTTCAAAAAATATCCGGGCGTATAACGACGTATTGGAGGCCTGCCAATGCCATACTGAAATTCCGGTTAACACAGCAAAACAGAACACTGATCAGTTGATGTCAAAATCGGTTAATGAAATTAAAACATATTATATCAAATCCATAAAGGACCTGACCTCAAATTATATGAACATGTTAAGTACCTGTGACAATGAGGATTAATGTTTAATAAAGCAACCTGAAAAAGCAAAATAACCCAAGCTTGTCATTTTGTCCCAATAGTTATCGGGATTATTTCAGAATCTCATTGAGGGATGTATTATTGGACAATAAGAACCTGAAACCCCGTCTGCGTCGGCTACGGTGTATCCACAAATATTTTCTAGAAATTTAGTTACAAATATTTGCCACGAACCTGCCTGCCGCCTGCCTGTCGGCAGACAGGGCAGGCAGGTACACGAATCTCCGCTTTTACCAAGGCCTCCAAGCCTACAAAGGCTTGGAATTCGTGCAATCTATAGTGTTTTTTTGACTTTTAACAGGTAAGGCATGTTCACTTTGATGCATTTTTTTAAAATATTTATGAAAATTTCACGAATTTATCACGCCTACCGCGTGATTTATCAAGAAATAATTCGTGAATTAGTGGCGTTTTAAAGATGTGGGTACACCGTAGCTGTGTCGGGCAGGAAGTTCAGGTTGACACAAAGTTCTCTTTCTTGTTGCTTTATTTTCTATTTAGAAGCAAATAACTTGACATCGCTTTCGCTCACTTCCTTTCCGCCCAAAATGATAAGGCGTTCAACCACATTGCGCAGTTCCCTAATGTTCCCGGTCCAATCGTATTCTTGCAATAAGGTGATGGCTTTGGGAGAAAACGTTTTTTTGGCAGTGCCATGTTCTTCAGCTATTTTGTCGGTAAAGTAATCAATAAGCAACGGAATATCCTCACGACGCTCATTTAATGGGGGAACATGGATCAAAATCACCGCTAGCCTATGATATAAATCTTCACGGAACCGGTTCTTTTCAATTTCTTTTTTCAGGTCTTTATTGGTTGCCGTTATGACCCTAACATCCACTTTAATGTCCTTATCGTTACCAACACGCTGAATTTTATTTTCCTGCAAGGCGCGCAATACCTTGGCTTGTGCAGATAGGCTCATATCGCCCACCTCATCCAAAAAAATGGTGCCGCCATTGGCCGCTTCAAATTTCCCTTCACGGTCCTTTACGGCACTTGTAAAGGCGCCTTTAACATGGCCAAACAGTTCACTTTCAATCAATTCTGAAGGGATGGCGGCACAGTTGACTTCAACCATTGGGCCATTTGCACGTACGCTCTTTTCGTGCAACCAATGGGCTACAAGCTCTTTACCTGTTCCATTTGATCCAGTAATAAGGACTCGGGCATCGGTAGCAGCCACTTTTTCAATCATGTCCTTGATCTTGGAAATAGCTTTGCTCTCACCGATCATCTCATAATTTTTGCTCACTTTCTTCTTGAGCATTTTGTTTTCTACAACAAGCTCTTTTCTATCCAAGGCAATCCGAACCGTGTTGAGCAAACGGTTCAAGTCAGGTGGTTTTGAAATATAATCAAAAGCGCCCAGACGCATGGTATATACAGCGGTATCCAGATCGCCATGTCCCGAAATCATGACAATGGGAATTTCCGGTTTTATTTTCTTTACGGCCTCCAAGACTTCAACACCATCCATTTTTGGCATTTTTATATCACACAGCACCAAATCGTAATCGTCTTTTTTAATTTTCTCAATGCCTATTAAACCGTCTTCAGCTTCTTCAACCTGGTAGGCATTGCTTTCTTCGGAAAGAATCTTGACCAACACACGTCGGATGGCTGCTTCGTCTTCTATAACTAATATTTTTGGCATGCTTTATTTATTTTTTTCAATAATATGAATATCTCTTTGTGGGAAAGGAATACTTACGCCATGTTCCCTGAATAAACGGTCGATCTCAAAACGAATATTACTTTGTGGAAACCGTGCATTAAAACTATCGGCCAAGGTGAACACCACCTTAAAATTGAGGGAACTATCCCCAAAATCCATAAATAATACGGCCGGTTCAGGAGTCGCCAACACTTCAGGCTGATTAGAAACCGCTTGCAGTAATAGTTTTTTAACCAATTGCACATCACTTCCATAAGCCACACCAACAGATACCGATTCACGGGTCATGACTCCATTTTGGGTCCAATTGTACAAACTGTTGGTGAGGTAAAGATGGTTTGGAATCACCAATACCTTATTGTCGGAGGTTGTGGCTCTTGTGGTTCTTAACTTGATTTCGTCAACTCTCCCGACTTTTCCCTCAATTTCTATGATATCCCCAACATGGACCGATTGGTCAACTAATATAAAAACCCCAGAAATAATGTCCTGAAATAAGGTTTGGAGAGCAAGAGCCACACCAATCAATAATGCGGCCGATGCGGCAAATACTCCAGTCACATTTATACCCAAACTATGAAAGGTGATGAGCATAATCACCACATAAATCAACCATCTGGCATACCCAAAAACGACCTTAAACTTTTTCTTGTCCTCTCTGGGCATCTTTCTGCTCATGAGCTTTCTCACCAAGGTCAGCAGCAAACTAGCGATGATCAATACAACAGTCAATATCAAGAGGTCCATGATACTTACTGATACTTTTTCGGTAAGTGGATAGGACCTATTCAAAAATTCTAAAATCTCTTTCATTCTAATATTTTAACCATTTATACAATTCTTTATAGGTTGGTTTTTTACCGTACATTAAAATACCCACCCTATATATTTTGGCAGCAAACCAAACGGTAAGCATAAACGTTCCTATTAATAGTCCTAAAGATAACAATTGTTGCCAAATGGGAACTCCAAAAGGAATGCGCATGAGCATGACCACAGGTGATGTCAATGGAATAAACGAAAACACCATAGAGACCGTACCATGTGGATCTTCAATAACGGTAAACACTCCCACATAAACGGCCAAAATCAAGGGCATTAAAATGGGCATGATAAATTGTTGTGTATCGGTTTCGTTATCCACAGCGGCACCAATGGCGGCATAAAATGAACTATACAATAAATAACCTCCCAAAAAGAAACACATAAAGGCAATGGCAAGATTGGCAATTGGAAGATTATAAAATGCGTTGATTACCAATTGCATGTCATTGACGCTTCCTGAATTTTGCATGGCCTGTTGCATCATCTCCTGTTGTGACCCCTGAATTCCCGTAAAGCTCACACCGAAAATGGAAGACAAAATGAACATGGTCACACCGCCCAAAATGATCCAAATCACAAATTGGGTAATCCCCGCCAAAGAAGTGCCTATGATCTTGCCCATCATCAATTGAATGGGCTTTACCGAGGAAATGATGACTTCAATGATCCTACTGGTTTTTTCCTCGATCACACTGCGCATGATCATGTTGCCATAAATGATGATGAACATAAACAACAGATAACCTGCAATGCCACCAAAAGATAATTTTAATATATTGTCGATTTTTGATGATGTTTTCCCCGTAAAACTTTCCTGGGCAATATTCACATTGGTCTTGGCCGTCTTTATTTTTTCAATATCTACGCCATCCAACTGCAGCTTGATATCGGTCAGTTTTTTTTCCAATTTACCTTCCAAATCAGACATAACGGTCAATGAGGGTGAATCTTCAGAATAAAATTTGATATGGTCCGAAATGTTTTCGATAGTGCTATCGTTTGGAACATAAAGCAATCCATATTGCGCTTTCGCCTTCACTTGAGCAATGGCTTCATCCAGAGAAACGTTTTGCAAAACCTCGTAGGTAATGTTTCCCTCTTTTTTAAAGACATCGCTCACCAGACCCGCCTCGTCAAGCACCGCTATTGTTCGCTGTTTGTTATTGTTTATCTGGGATAAATAGGCCACAACAGCTATAAGGGCAATCATGATCAACGGACTCAAAACCGTCATGACAATGAACGATTTATTCCTTACTTTGGTAAGATATTCCCGTTTGATGATCAGTGATAAGTGGTTCATTATTAATTGCTTTTTACGGTTTGAATAAAAATATCGCTCGCACTTGGGATGACCTCAACAAAGTGATGTACTTCGGCTTTTGAGGTTAAAAATGAAAGCAAATCATTGGAAGTTGCCGTCCCGTTTAGTTTGATATTAAGCTTTAAATCATCATTAAGGCTTTTGAAGGTTGCCGGTAACGCCTCAAATTTTTCGTTGATGGCTTTGGTGAGTTCCACCACATTTTTCGTTTGTAAACCGACTTCAAACGTATTGGTCTTATACGCGCGTTTGATGTCATTCAATTTCCCGTCCAAGATTTTATTCGATTTATGGAGCAACGCAATATGGTCGCACAATTCTTCAACCGATTCCATACGATGGGTCGAAAAAATGACTGTCGCCCCTTCATTGCGCAACTGAAGTATCTCATCCTTGATCAGGTTGGCATTTATGGGATCAAAACCCGAAAAAGGCTCATCAAAGATCAACAATTTTGGACGATGGAGCACCGTGACCACAAACTGGATTTTCTGTGCCTGTCCTTTACTTAATTCATGAATTTTTTTGTTCCACCATTCCCCTATCTCCAATTTATCAAACCAATACTTGAGCCGCGCTTTGGCATCGGCCTTGGACATGCCCTTAAGTTGCGCCAAATACAGGACCTGTTCCCCCACTTTCATCGATTTGTACAGACCACGTTCCTCTGGTAAATAGCCAATATCCCTGATATGGTCAGGTCGCAAAGGTGCACCGTCCAACAAGACCTTGCCTTCATCGGGCATGGTGATTTGATTGATAATACGGATCAGGGTCGTCTTTCCCGCTCCATTGGGACCCAAAAGCCCAAAAATACTGCCTTTTGGAACTGAAATGGAAACTTTGTTTAGTGCTTTAAAGGTTCCAAAATTTTTGGAAACCGAATCCGCAACCAATAAATCGTTCATAAACTAGTTAATTATGGTTATGGTTTAAGTAGCGTAAAGATATCAAATGTTACAAAAGCCGACTTTAAAATTTGGGCAATATTAACATTTCAAATTAAAAACAAAACCCACCCTTAATAAATTAAGGATGGGAAAAAATTGCTATGAAAAAGAAAAATTACCACTAACGCAAATTAGTGATATTCAAATATAGTGTTTTTTCTTAAAATAAACTTTTTTTAAGAAAACATATCTTTAACTTTTTCAAAAAAAGATTTATCATCGCTATCGGGCTTGGGCTGGAAATGCTCATCGGCCTTCATGCTTTCAAAAAACTCCCTCTGTTGCTTGCTGAGTGTTTTGGGTGTCCAAACATTCACATGCACCAACAAATCGCCTTTGCCATAGCCATTGATGCTCGGGATGCCTTTTCCGCGCAAACGCAATATTTTCCCCGACTGTACCCCGGGCTCAATCTTGATTCTCACTTTGCCCGTAACGGTATCGATTTCCTTGGAACTTCCCAACACCGCATCGGGAACACTTACATACATATCGTAATGCAAATTATCACCTTCTCGTTTTAGCGTGGGATGCTCTTCTTCATGAATGGCAACCAACAAATCCCCGGAAATTCCGTTTCCGGGCGCTTCATTTCCTTTTCCGGTCACTTTAAGCTGCATCCCATCAACCACCCCAGCTGGAATTTTTACGGATACGGTTTCCTCTTTCACTTTTAAACCTTGTGCATCTGCATCGGCCGGTTTTCTATCCAAAGATTCTCCGGCACCACCACAGGTTGGGCATGGTGAAGAGGTTTGCATACGCCCCAAAATGGTATTGGTCACCCGCGTCACCTGGCCTGAACCATGACAGGTCGGACAGGTTTTGTATGTGGTTCCCGGAGCCTGGACTTTACGCTTCACCTTGATTTTCTTTTCAACACCATTGGCAATCTCATCCAAGGACAAGGTGACACGGATGCGCAGATTACTGCCTTTTACACGTCGTTGGCCACCGCCAAAACCACCGCCAAAACCAGAAAATGCACCACCGCCAAAAGCACCGCCAAAAATATCCCCAAACTGGCTGAAGATATCCTCCATGTTCATGTGATGGCTATAGCCTCCTGCTTCAAAAGCCTGATGGCCATATTGGTCGTATTTTGCCTTTTTCTGAGGGTCGCTCAAGACCTCATAGGCCTCGGCCGCCAATTTGAACTTTTCCTCGGCCGCCTTATCGTTCGGGTTTTTATCGGGATGGTATTTTAGGGCCATCTTGCGGTACGCCTTTTTGATCTCCTCGGGAGAAGCGTTTTTGGTAATGCCCAATATATCGTAAAAATCTTCTTTTGCCATGTCCTTATTATTGTCCTATTACCACTTTTGGGAAACGGATCACCTTATCGCCCAATTTATAGCCTTTTTCCACGACCTCTATAATTTTACCTTTAAGGTCTTTGCTTGGTGCTGGAATTTGTGTAATGGCTTCATGGTCATCGGCATTAAAGGCATCACCTTGGGCCACGGTTATGGGTTCCAAGCCTTTGTTTCTTAGGGTGTCCCTTAATTTATTGCTGATGAGTTCCACACCTTTGAGCAGGTCTTTTTCCTCGGTTTTTGAAATTTCCACATAGGCGCGGTCAAAGTCGTCCAAAACGGGCAGCAGAGCCCGCATGACATCCTCACTGGCGGTCTTGAACAATTCGAGCCGTTCCTTGACCGTACGGCGTTTGTAGTTTTCAAACTCGGCAAACAACCTGATGAATTTATCTTTTTCCTTGGCGAGTTCCTCCTTTAATTGGTCTTCAACCGAAAGCTCCTCCACCTGTGCGGTTTCTGTTGCTTGGTGTTCCACTTGCTCTTCGTCCTTGTGCTTCTTGGTCTCTTTTTTGCTCATATATCGTGCTCGTTTTTTTAACAGTATAATCCTATTCTTCCCGTCCGCGGACTGTGCTTTCGCATAGCTACAGCGAAGCAAAGAGCGAACACGAAGACAGGATTGAATCTTCGATTTAGGTCTGGCAAAAGTACTGCCAATATTATGAATTTGTCAAAATGTCACGAAAAAAAATTTTGAAGCCATTTATGTTAAAAAGTAATGATAATATACGTAGGACTACGTATGTTGTTTTTCGGGAAAAAAGTTAACTTCGTTAATGGATAATAAAATGAAATGAAGCTCATTTTGTCAAAGTATTGACAAGCTGAAAAAAAGTAACATCCAATCAAAATAATTGGAATAAAATATTGCAATTCAAAAATGATTTTATATTTTTGGACAATATTTGTCTAAAACAATTTTGACCAATGAAAACATTAGGCGACACTTTAAAATGTGCCAGAGAAGAAAAAGATTTAATACTGCGAAAAGTTGCGGCTGAAGTAGATATTGACCAATCTCTGATTAGTAAGTTTGAGAAAAACGAAAGAAAACCAACAATGGAACAAATCTTAAGACTTGCAAAATTTTATGATCTTTCAGAAAGTGAACTAATAATAAATTGGTACTCGGAAAAAATTGCAGAAGAGTTAAAATATACGGAATCTACATCTGAAATACTGAAAGTAGCAGAAGAAAAAATCAACTATTATAAAGCTCAAGAAAATGGAAAATAAAAAAATGAAAGTTGCAGAATTATTTGCAGGTGTTGGAGGATTTCGTCTTGGACTTGAAAAAAGTAATTATGAAATTGTTTGGAGTAATCAATGGGAACCTTCTACCAAAATACAACATGCTTCAATGGTTTATGAATCTCGTTTTGGAAAAGAGAATCACTCTAACGAAGATATTAATGAAGTTGTAACAAGAAATGTAGAAGAAATTCCTGATCACGATTTGTTAGTTGGTGGATTTCCATGCCAAGACTATTCTGTTGCGACAACATTACATAACTCAAAAGGGCTGAAAGGCAAGAAAGGTGTTCTTTGGTGGTCTATTTACAGAATTTTAGAAGAGAAAAAGAACAAACCAAAATACCTTTTTTTAGAAAATGTTGATAGACTTTTAAAATCGCCAGCAAAACAAAGAGGTCGAGATTTTGCAGTTATGCTTCAAAGTTTAAACGATTTGGGCGTTCCCTTCGGTCGGGCTTTCCGCACTCGCTTTTTTGTTCCTATCGTCTCAAAAAGAGCTCAAACAATTGCTTCAATCCCTAACGCAGCATAAAATGAAACCTGAATACAAATCTTGGATAAATGATGAATTAAAAAATTGGGCAGAAACTTTTAACAATAGTTACCCTGACCATATGGAAGAAGTAATTGAAGAAGAAAAAAAGAGTTTTGATGAAATTCAAACATTAATTGAAAAATTTTCTAAAAACGAATGTTCAAAAGATGATTACGAAAATATTCTGTTTCATATTTGGCAAATCAAATATGAATTATAAGTTAATTTGATATTGAATTCTTCTATTTCTAATTATTTTTTCTAACTCTTCAACTGTCAATAAAGCATATGAAGGTGAATTTTCATTCAAACAAACGAAACAAAACCTAAATCTATCGCCAAGCAATTTTCCGAAATTAAATTCATTTTCAGTTGCACCAAAAAAAAAGCCTTTTGGGTTTTCGGGCAGATATTTTTTAGTGGTTTTCAATTCTACAAAAAGAATTTCGTCAAGATGAGTTTCAATATAATCTTTTTCAAATTGAATCCCTTTTAGTTTAGGAATATAAACCATATCAAAAGATTGTAAAAAGTTATGTGGAATATCAACTCTGTCCAAAAGCTCTTTTTTCATACCCTTATCAATCTTAAAGAATCCTGTTTGTTCTTCAATTAGGTAAATTATTCCTTCTTTTTCTGTGACATTGTTAGATAACGTTAATTTAAAAGAGTGTTTTCTTGACATCAATCTTCAGTTTTTAGTTTGTATTGATTTAGTAACTCTTTTGCATTTTCAAATTTTAGCAGTTCGTCAACTGTTAAATTGAAGGCTTTGGCAAAAATTGCCATGTTGGTAAGTGAAATATTTCGCTCACCTCTTTCAATCATTCCTATATAAGTTCTATGAAATCCTGTTTTGTAAGAAAGTTGCTCTTGACTCAAATTTTCTTGAGTTCTCAAATTGCGAATTCTATTACCAAATTCTTTTAAAAGAAAGTTATTTATCATTGACCAAAACTATACATATTGTATACCTTGATCAACCGACAATGTGTATCAAAATTGATACTGTTTTTTTTATTACTTTTACAAATGCTATTCTTGGACTTGAACTCGGTCAAAAAATTGAAGAATTTGAAAAAGCCGATATTCAAGTAAAAACTATTCGACTTAAAGAAAATAATTTACCAAAAGAAGATATTTCATTTCCAACATTTGAGTATCAAGAACTTGTTAAAACGGATTGGGAAGATTCTGATTTTAAGAATATTTTAGAAAGTAAGTTTTTCTTTGTGTTTTATCAGTTTGAAGGAGAAAACTTGATTTTAAGAAAAGTGAAGTTTTGGAATATGTCTCATTCTGACATTCTTGAAGCAAAAAATGTTTGGGAAGAAATGGTAAAAACAGTTTCAAATGGAGAAATAGTAAAAAAGGTAACTGACAAAGGAGTAAGAAAAACATTTTTTCCAAAGAAAACTGAAAATAGAATTAGCTACATTAGACCACACGCAAGAAATGCAGCAGACACATATGAATTACCTGTTGCTGATAAATTGACAGGGCTGTCAGAATTTACAAAACATTGTTTTTGGTTAAACGCTAGTTACGTGAAAGATGAAATATATCTGAAATAAACCAACTCATAAAACCATACAGATTGCAGTTCCCATAAGCAAAGACTCTCAAACAACCTGCTGGTGCATAACCCCACTCGCATTCCATCACTAAAAGTTTCAACCACCCTAAAGATTGCCTTCACCGAATCCTCGATTTCGGGCGGCAGCAAAGAGTCAGTAATGATTAGATTTTCAACATGGCTTTAAAAAAGTCGTTTCGGTTCATCTCTAAATGACGAATGACTTGTTTGACAATAAATTCCGGAACGGGATCAATATGGGTTTGAATCGTTATTGGTCTATCCATTCCAGACTTTGACCACTTTTCGTGACCACCCCTTCCTTTTGTGTCCTTAATAATATGTAATCCTTGACTTAATAAAAATTTACGGAAATCCTTTAGAGGTATATTCGATAATTTCTTGTCGACATCGGAAATAATGGTTACGAAAATGCAGGTATTCCGACCTCTTGATGAAAGGTATTTACTGGGTATTTATCAAATATTTTCGATACGTATTCATTTTTACCAATGACTGAAGTAATGCTTGGGGCCAATAGTTTCTTTGGTCGTTTTTGGGCGCCCTTAAGCTCCCATCCCAGATTGGAAAGCACTTTTCCTAAAGTTTTCTTTTTTAAAGTATAATCGACAAAATCTTCAAACACTATTTCGAAAGATTTTTTAGCATCTTCCAAATCTTGACCATAGCCAGTTAAATCCAAGTGTGGAGAATAAATAAAATGAATATTCCCTTCGTCCTTGAAGTGAATGAGTAACAAATTAACCCCTACTTCTCCCACTTTATTTTTATAACCGCCTTTAAAAAGATATTCTGCCATAATTTTTATAAAGAGTTCAAATATATACTAAATTAAGTAAATAAAAATAACTATTAACAACTCCCAATATAAAAATCGTTAACCCAACTTTAAACTACCCCACCAACCCCTCAAGCGCAGGTCCCAAATGATGGTATTTAAAATGAAAGCCTTTGGCCTCAATTTTTTTGGCACATACCCTTTGGCTTTCAAATAATAGCATATGCATTTCGCCCAATGCCAATCTCATAACACTTTTGGGAATATTGGGCAGCCACAAGGGTTTGCTTAGGGTCTTTGCAATGGCCTTGGTAAGCAGTGTGTTGGTCACCGGGTTTGGGGCCACAGCATTGAAAGTCCCTTCCAATTGGTGTTTGAGGACATATACAAACAGGCGTGCCAAATCCTCAATGTGGATCCATGATTGCCATTGCTCGCCACTGCCAAAAGCGGCTCCCATCCAAAATGCTATGGGTTTGGCCATTTGTGGTAAGGCACCACCTTCTTTGGCAAGTACCAACCCAATCCGGATTTTTGAAACTTTAATTCCCATTGTGGAAAAGTCATCTGCAGCGGCTTCCCATTGTTTCACCACGTCGCCCAAAAAGGTTGGGGAAATGTTCGAATAGGTCTCGTCGTAATAGTTGGTCAACGAACTGGGATAGATTCCAATCCCACTGGCAGAAATAAGGTGTTTTACGGTATGCTGTTGTTGTGTCAAGCTATTCTTTAAAAGAGACAGGGCTTGTATCCTGCTTTGTAGAATGTCATGCTTTCGATCGGTGGTCCAACGTTTGGCTATGGTCGAGCCCGCCAAATTGATGATGGCGTCCACACCTTCAAAACATGCCGTATCGATGTCTTCTGTACTGGGATTCCAATAAAAGCCTTTGTAATATGGGTTATGTTGAAGCTTCTCTTGGGAAGTGGTAAGATAATGTACGGCAATATTCTGTTTATGGCATTGCCCAACAATGGCCGACCCAATCAATCCCGTTGCTCCCGTAATTAAAACCCTCATTTCAAATTTTGAGTAAAGTTACGAAACCCTTTAGCCAACTACATTCTATTTAATTTAGGTTTAACAGAATTAATGAAGGTTTAATTTATATTTTACCGTCACTGCGAGGAGCGGAGCGACGTGGCAGTCTGTTAATATTGAGTTCTTTTTTCATGAGATTGCTTCGGTCGTTCCTCCCTCGCAATGACAGTTTAATTAGACTCGCTCTGTTCGTCGAATCCTATGAGCCTTTTCCTTGAAAGCATTTGGCTCTTAGGATTTCTCGCTTTCCAGGAGGTCCGGGGAGCTTTTCAACCAAAAATCCTACGGATTGCATGGCACGACGTACACTGCCCTTGGCGGAATAGGTCACCAAAACACCATTGGGCTTTAAGGCGTTGTACATGGTTTTAAACATAGTCTCCATCCAAAGTTCAGGTTGCACACGTGGCCCAAAGGCATCAAAATAGATGAGGTCAAAGGCATTTTGGTCCTGGATGTCCTTAAACTGTTTTTGCTGTTTGGCGAATTGAAAATTTGGAGCAATGGTTTGCTCTTTTTCCCAAGGACAACTATGCAACTTTTCAAAAGCAGTTCGCCAAGGTTCTGCCGACAATTGTTCCACATAATTTAATTGCTCAAGTTCTTCGGGCAAAACAGGAAAGGCTTCCACACCGGTATACTGTATGTTTTGCTGCAATTCTTCAGCTTTTAACAAGGTCAAAAAGGCATTGAGGCCTGTACCAAAGCCAATTTCAAGGATGGAGATAATTTGAGTTTCGCTATTGACCTCTCGACTTTGTTTATCTTGAGCGCAGTCGAAAGACTCGAGGGAACACTGCTCAATACAAAACAGCAATCCGTGTTTGATAAACACATGTTTGGCTTCCTGTATGGCACCGTGAACCGAATGGTACTGCTCGTTCCAGCCTTCAATTTGAATGGTTTTGGAACCATCAGCAGTGGTAATAACGTTGCGTTTCAAACTAGTTTTTGATCAAAACCCCATCGGCCTCGAAGGAAAAGGTTTTTTTGGGCGTAGTAATGGCAGCGATCTCTTCAGCAGATTTACCGGCATCTTCGGCATAGTGCCGTTGCTCATCCACCGAAACTTCTTCAACAAAGGCCAATCCATTTACGATAACCTCTTTGCCCGCAATATCTTTTGGGACGAAAAAACCGTAATCCTTGAATTTTACCATCACTTGGTTGCCATCTTCCAAATTCAAGGTCATCCAGCACCCTTTTGCTTGACAAACGGCATCCACTTTCGCCACCATTTTGGTGTTAAGGGTATCCCAAACCTTCAAGCCTTCAAAATTGTCGGACATTTGTTCAGATGATAAGGCATCGGCGTCATTGATTTGCAGGCCAACAGCAGTATATGCTATAGCTGCCGTATCCTCAACTTCGGTTGTATTGGTTTTGGTTTGTTCTTTACAGGACACCAAAAGCATCAATAGTAATGCTAGGGACAAAAATTTGTTCATGTTAATTTTCTTTGAAATTAGAACTCAAAGATACAGTTTTATGAAAAACTTTGGTTTTTATAAACCAATAATTCCCTAAATTTGCTTCATAATTTATTTGAGATGATACAACCTTTGACACAAGAGATTAAAATCACAAAAACGGCAAGGACCAAAATCAATGAGGTAGATTTCAACAATCTATCCTTTGGAAGTGTGTTTTCCGATCACATGTTGGTTTGTGATTATAAAAATGGTGAATGGAACGCCCCAGAGGTGGTTCCGTACCAACCGATAACCTTGGATCCATCGGCCAAAATTTTTCATTATGGGCAATCCATTTTTGAAGGGATGAAAGCCTACAAAGATGAGCAAGGGGACGTGTTTTTGTTCCGCCCATTGGACAATTTCAAACGGCTTAACATTTCGGCCAAACGTTTGGCGATTCCGGAATTGCCAGAAGCCTATTTTATGGAAGGTTTAAAAACACTTTTGGAAGTGGATAAAGATTGGATCCCTACGGCTAAAGGCAGTTCATTATACATTAGGCCATTTATATTTGCCACTGGAAAAGGGTTTCACGCCTCACCTGCAGATGCCTATAAATTTATCATCGCAACAGCACCTTCAGGAGCCTATTTTGCAGGAAAGGTTAAAGTCCTGATTGAAGAAATATACTCACGTTCTGCCAACGGTGGCGTTGGATTTGCCAAGGCCGGAGGAAACTATGCTGGACAATTTTACCCAACCCAATTGGCTGTTTCCAAGGGTTATAACCAAGTGATCTGGACCGATGACCATGCCCATGAATATATTGAAGAAGCAGGGGCGATGAATATCTTTGTAAGAATCAATGACACGCTCATTACCGCACCTACCAATGACCGAATTTTGGATGGCATTACCCGTAAAAGCATCATCGACATTGCCGAGTCTGAAGGCATACCGGTTGAGGTTAGGCCTATAACCGTAACCGAAGTGGTTACAGCCGCGAAAGACGGATCGCTAAAGGAGATGTTTGGAGCCGGTACAGCGGCTGTGGTGTCGCCAATTTGTACATTTGGCCATAAAGGAACCGATTATGATCTTCCTGAATTGGAACAGGATTATGCTTCAGTATTAAAACAACGTATTACCGATATACAGTACAACCGCTCTGAAGATCCTTTTGGATGGCGAGTTAGCATATAGTAAAAGCGGCCAAATGGCCGCTTTTTTATTTACCCAGGATAGCTTTAATGTTTGGTTTAAAATAGTTGGGACCTTTGAGCACCTTACCATCTTCCCGATAAATGGGTTCGCCATTCACACCCAATTTGCTCATGTTGCTCCGTTGGATCTCCTCAAAGACTTCCTCAATCTTATATTGCAGACCGTGTTCAATGATGGTTCCGCAAAGGATATATAACATATCCCCCAAGGCATCGGCAACCTCAACCAGATCATTGTTGTTGGCCGCTTCGAGATATTCCTCATTTTCTTCGTCCATCAATCGGTAACGTAGGGCGTTCTTTTCTGCTCCCAAATTTGCTTTGGGAGTTTCACTATGGCCCAGTTTAAAAGCGGCATGAAACGCTTTTACGGCATCTATTTTTTCTTTCATTGAATTCAGTATTAATTCATTCCTCCAAAAAAGTAAATCTTATGATTAAGTTTTTTGTAATTTTGAACAAAAATAAGGTTATGTTTACAAAAGGTCAATGGGTTTTTGCACTTTTATTTGCAATTCTTTTTATCATTTCTCTAATTTATACCTATCGAAAAGACCTTAAGCTTCATAGAAAGTATTACAAGGGGAGTGTTTGGATTTTAATTGCTTTTATTGCTTTTATTCTCATGATTGTGATCATTAAATGGATATTTGTGTGATCGATGGGTTAATTTATCTGTAATTTTTTGACTATATTTGATCTATAATAATCCCGTGATGAAAGTTCTAAAATATATTTTGTTCCTTCTCCTAATCTTGACTATCGGAATCTCAATTTATGTCGTGGTACAGCCCAATTCATTTGAAGTTACCAGGGAACGGACCATAAATGCACCTGCCTCCGTAATCTATAATCATCTCATCGACTTTAAAAATTGGGAACCGTGGTCACCATGGCTGGAAAAGAAACCTGATACAAAACTCATGTATTCAGAAAAGACCACTGGTGTTGGTGGTTCCTATTCATGGGAAGATGATGAGGGCATTGGAAAAATGAAGACGCTTTCAACAACACCCAATATATCCATCGAACAGGACATTCAGTTTGACGATTATGAGCCTTCAAGGGTCAATTGGACTTTTGCTCCAACAGCCGAAGGTGGAACAAAGGTGACTTGGCAAATGAAAGGTGACAGTTTACCCTTTATGTTTAAGGCCTATAGCGCCTTTTCAGGAGGCTTCGACAAGATGATTGGCCCTGATTTTGAACGTGGACTTGAAAAATTGGATAGCGTAGTGATTGACGATATGAAAAAATATAGTATTACCATTCAAGGGGCAACTCAACATAGTGGTGGGTTTTACCTTTACAATACGACATCCTGTAAAATAAATGAATTGGAACCTAAAATGAAGGAGATGCTGCCTAAAGTTCTTAATTATGCCAGTTCCAATTCCATAACGGTTGCAGGGCCACCTTTTGTCAATTATCTAAAATGGGATCCTGAAAATAATGCCGTGATTTTTTTGTGCTGTGTCCCAACAACCTCTAAAGTCATTACAACGAACGGTGATATTTTGACCGGACAATTGGAACCTTTTAGGGCTGTAAAAGCAATTCTTAAGGGGAATTATTCCAATTTGCAGGAAGCTTGGGAAAAGACTATGGCCTATCTTCCGGAACATGGTTTGGAAGCCAATGAAAATGGTCCCAATCTGGAAGCGTATGTTACAGATCCATTGAATTACCCCAATCCGGCAGATTGGATCACCGAAATCTTTGTAGCCATAAAGGAATAATCTAACAAAAGAGATCCCCATGTTCATGGGGAATATGTATGAAAAACCTATTGCTTGTTTTTGTTGGTGGTGGTTTTGGAAGCATGTTGCGATATGCTATTGGAAAGTTCCTCAACGGTAGCCAACATGGAATGCCTTACGGCACATTTGCTGCCAATGTCTTGGGAAGTTTGTTAATAGGTGTTATTCTAGGTTTGGCCGTTAAAAACAATTCCATTTCCCACGGTCAGACCTTGTTATTGGCCACAGGGTTTTGTGGCGGATTTACAACCTTTTCCACCTTTGCCTATGAAAATTATGTGTTTTTAAAAGTTGGGGATTTTACAAGTTTTGCGATTTACACCATTGCCAGTTTTGCCATCGGTTTTTTGGCGGTTTTCTTGGGCATCTACATGGTAAAGGGTTAATGTTTCTGAAACGCCTTAACGCCAGCCTCAACCTTTAAATCCAGGTAATTTTCCCTTGGTACGATGGGGCAAGAATACTTTTCGTTGTAAGCACAATACGGATTATAGGCTTTGTTGAAATCAATGACTACCTCGTCGCCTTCAGGAATTCCTAGATCAATATAACGACCGCCTCCATAACTTTCCTCGCCGTTTGTATCATCCAAAAATGGCAAAAACAGATAATCTTCAAAGCCCTCCTTTTTCATCAAATCCTGGTTTTGATAGACATTTAAACGGTATGCGTTCCCTTTCAGATTAAAGGTCACAATTCCATATTTCACATAAATGGGCAGTCTGTCCGTAGTGGTTTTCATTTGAAAGGGCGTTTCTTCGGGTGTTCTTTCAAATCTGGCTCTCACCACATAGGTCGTATCAAATTTAAAAAACTCCAACCCCTTAAAATTTTTGCGGTCCTTATCTTTTAAAGGAGACGTTGAGGCATCTTTATATTCGGCATTGATTTCCTTTTGAAATTCAGTCTCTCCAGGAATGGGTTCCTTGCCTTGGGCACAACTCAAGGCTGTAAGCAACAAAGTAAAAAATAGGAAGTTTTTCATATTTATATCCCATGGACATGGGAGTCCCATTAATTAAATTTTTTCTGAATCCAAAAGTACAACATTAGATTTTTTTAATTAGTTTTGGGCAAACAAAAAAAGTCATGCGTAATATCGTCACCATTTTAAAGTCAAATGATACCTATTTCAGAAGGTGTTGGGCTTATGATGTGTTATGACGATATTATAATTCAATAATACAATATAGAAAAGCTCAACAGTTATGTTGAGCTTTTTATTTTTATAACAAGTAGTATATGAAACGATTATTTAACATTTATATCAACACGTTTCGAGGACTTTCACATGAAGTCTGGTGGCTCGCCCTGATTACTTTAATAAACAGGGCTGGCACGATGGTGGTTCCCTTTCTGTCCTTATATCTCAAAGAGAATATGCATTTCACCATGAGCAACGTAGGTTGGATCATGAGTGCTTTTGGATTGGGCTCTGTTGCTGGCTCATGGCTAGGTGGTAAGCTCACCGACAAAATAGGCTATTACAAAGTGATGGTATATAGTTTATTGGCAACAGGTGTATTATTTATTGGCCTGCAATTTTTGGACACGTTTGCGTCTATATGTTTTGGTGTCTTCATGGTGATGCTTGTGGCAGACAGCTTCAGGCCTGCCATTTTTGTGGCCTTAAATGCCTATAGTAAACCTGAAAATAAAATCCGATCGTTGACGCTCATTCGTTTGGCCATCAATTTAGGGTTCTCTGCAGGACCAGCACTTGGTGGAATCATCATTGTTGGTTTGGGATATGGAGGCTTGTTTTGGGTTGATGGCATCACCTGCATCATTGCCAGTATCGTATTGATCAATGTGCTACATCCTAAAAAGGCAAGGGAATTGGATAGGGTCAAAACCGAAAATCCAGTTTCGGCTTACAGCGACAAAGCCTTTTTGGTCTTTTTAATGGCCATGATGCTTTTTGGTATTGTGTTCTTGCAATATTTTTCCACCATTACCATTTATTATAAAGACATCCATAGGTTAAGTGAACTGCAAATTGGATTGCTATTGGGGTTGAATGGGTTTCTTATTTTTATTTTTGAAATGCCTCTTATTAAATGGTTGGAAAATACAGGATTTACCAAATTATGGCTCATGTTTTTAGGTGCAGTGCTTATGGGTTTTAGCTTGTTGGTCTTAAACCTTACAAATTGGTCAGGAGTATTGATTTTAGGTATGTTACTGATGACCATTGGAGAAATGATTGCATTTCCGTTTTCTAATGCCTTTGCTGTTGATCGTGGCAGAAAAGGAAACCAAGGTGAATACATGGCCTTGTACTCCATTTCATTTTCCGTTGCCCATATTTTTGGGCACAATGCGGGATTACAAATGACCAGTCAAGTTGGATTTGACAATACTTGGTATATTATTTCTGGAATTGCGGCTGTATGTGCCTTATTATTGTTTATTTTGAACGAACATTTAAAACACACTAAAAAAGTAAGATTTTGGTTGAAAAGGATGTAATTATTATCGGTGGCGGGCCCATTGGGATTGCCTGTGCCTTGGAATGCAAAAAAAGGGACTGGAATTATGTGGTGATTGAAAAAGGGGCCTTGACCAACTCGCTTTACAACTACCCGAAAAACATGACCTTCTTTTCAACGTCCGAAAGATTGGAAATTGATGAGATTCCATTTATCAGCAATAACCGAAAGCCAAATAGAGATGAAGCACTGGAATATTTTAGAAGAGTGGCAGCATCAAATGAAATTCATATCCTTCTTTATGAAACAGTCAATGCAATTCAAAAGGGAAATAGTGTGTTTCATGTTAATACTGATAAAGGAAACTATCAATCCAAATATGTCATCATTTGTACGGGGTTTTATGACATTCCAAAACTTTTGAACGTCCCGGGAGAAGACCTTCCAAAAGTGACCCATTATTACAAGGAGGCGCATCCTTATGCCATGCAAAACGTGGTGGTCGTGGGTGCGAGCAATTCGGCTGTGGATGCTGCATTGGAAATTTGGCGAAAAGGTGGCCATGTCACCATGGTGGTTAGAGGCGAAACCATTGGTAGCCGCGTAAAATATTGGGTACGACCGGATATCATGAATCGGATTGAAGAAGGCAGTATCAAGGCGTATTTTAATTCTGAAATCACCAAGATTGATGTGGATACGGTTACTATTCAAACCCCTGAAAAGGAAATGACCATCCCCAACGATTATGTTGTGGCACTAACAGGTTATCTCCCCAATTTTGAACTGTTGACCAAAAGCGGTATCGACTTGTCCGATGATGAAAAACACCTTCCAACCTATAATCCGGAGACCATGGAAACCAATGTTGAAAATTTATATCTGGCAGGCGTAATTTGTGGCGGAAAGGAAACCCATAAATGGTTTATTGAAAATTCCAGAATTCATGCCAAACTTATTGCCAGTCATATTGAAACCAAAGCAAAATGAATTTAAATCAGATGCAATCTTTGTACACGATGGCAAGTACATTGCATCTTCAAGTGATACAAAAAGTTTTGAATCTTCCTTATATTTATGTGAACATTTATACGGCAAAGAAATCGCACAATCTTTGGCTCTCGGATTAGTGATTGATTGGAATCTTGAAAACGTGCCACACACAATTATTGTAAAATAAAAACACATGGAACAATGGGAAAAAATGCCAATTTATCAAAAGGCAATGGAAATTATGGATGTTGTGGACAGTCTCATCGA
>DASWKU010000476.1:0-18386 GCA_036396455.1 Flavobacteriaceae bacterium | reverse complement strand
AATATCATCTATGATGACACCCTAAAAAAAGCAACAGGCATTGCCTATATTGACACCGCCACAGGAGAACAAAGAACATTGAATGCCAAGATTGTATTTGTTAATGCTTCGGCCCTGAATTCAAATTTAATTCTGCTCAACTCCAAATCTGAACGTTTTCCAAATGGTTTGGGCAATGATCATGATATTTTAGGGCGTTATGTCTGTTTCCACAATTATCGCGGTTGGTCTTCCGGTAGATTTGAAGGGTTTAAGGACAAGTATGTATATGGCCAAAATCCTTCAGAGCTCATTCTTGCCAACTATCGCAATTTATATAAGCACGACATGCCTTTTGTAGGCGGCTATACCATCTTTAGTGGCGCCTACAGGTCGCGTAATGAAAATCCTCCAAAAGATGGCCTTGGAATTGGTGCTGATTACAAAGAAGGGCTTCGTTATCCGGGTGATTGGCATGCTTATATGTACATGCAAGGTGAAACGATTCCAAAAGAAAACAACCGTGTGTATCTGTCTTCTACTGAAAAAGACCAATGGGGAATACCACTTTTGGAAACGGATGTTGATTATGATGAAAACGACGAATTAATGGTAAAGGATTTTCTGGTTGAAAGTAAAAACATGTTGGAAACGGTTGGTTGTGTGGATATTTCCCAAAATGATTCCAAGCAACCACCGGGACTTGACATCCATGAAATGGGCGGTTGTCGCATGGGTAATGACCCAAAGAACTCCATGCTAAACAAGTACAACCAATTGCATTTATGTAAAAATGTGTTTGTGACCGACGGTGCCTGTATGACAAGCACCGGAAATCAAAGTCCTTCGTTATTGTATATGGCATTTACAGCTAGAGCTGCAACATTTGCTGCAGAAGAACTTAAAAACAACAGATTGTGATGGAAAAAATAAATAGAAGAAAGGCAATGACCTTGATGGCGAAATGGTCTGCTGCAAGTTGTATTCCGTTTTCATGGGTTTTGGAAAGTTGCCAACAAAGCGGCCCCAGTAGTTTATTATCTGCCGACTACCAAGTGTTGCTAAGCACGATAGTGGACATCATATTGCCTAAAACCCCTGAATCACCTGGTGCCAAGGAAGCCAATGTACAGCATTTTGTGGCCTTAATTATTGAAGATTGTTATGAGGAAGAAGACCGAAACAAAATTGTAATTGGATTAAATACATTATTAGCCGATGGATTTTTAAATAAATCAGGTCAAGAGCAATTTGACATCCTTAACCTTTTGGATCAAGAAGCTTTAAACGACCCTACACATTATTTCAAGGATCTAAAGTCCCTTACACAATGGGGATATTTCACATCCGAACTTGGGATTACCAAAGGATTAAGGTACAATCCAATTCCCGGAGGGTATAAAGGTTGTGTCCCATATAAGGGAGAAATAGCTTGGTATTGATTGGCCTTCATTGTCTCTGTGATTTTTTCAATTAAACGAAACGGCCGGACTTATCATATTTTATGCAGGAATTGAAGGTGGAACCAATACAGTTCCTAAATAATATGACTTTAAAAACCGATCAACAAACTTAAATGAAATCTCTGTTTTTAGCTATAGTTTTTGTTTTATTATCCATTCCATTCTTTGCCCAAAACAGTTCTGGCAAAGTGGTGGACAGTGAAAATGCCTTGGAGCTATCCAATGTAAGAATCGTGAGCACTGACAGTACATTTTCAACCATCACAAGTGAAAATGGCACATTTCAAGTTCCAACTGACCATTCTTACATGTTTTCAAAAGCAGGCTATGAATCAAAAAGCATTGAGATTTCTTCCGACAATTATATCATCGTTCAACTTGTGGCCATACCAGAACATTTAAACGAAATCATTATTGCTTCCAATAATTTTACAAGCCAGTTAAAAACGTTACCAACGGCAATTTCGGTACTGTCGGCACAGGACATCCAAAGCAATAATACTATCAATATAGCGCCTGTTTTAAATACAGTTCCGGGTGTTTTTATACACAATGGTACTTTAACGACCAACCGAATAACCATACGGGGGATTGGGTCGAGAAATCTTTTTGGAACGGGAAAAATCAGGGCCTATTATCAAGATATTCCGCTTACCAATGGGTCGGGTGCATCAACGATTGAGGATATTGAAATGAGTACCTTGGGACGTATAGAAATTTCAAAAGGACCTTCTTCGAGTGCTTATGGTGCTGGTTTGGGAGGCACCATTGAATTGATTCCCAACAAAGGACGATTGGACGAACTATCTGTTAATAGTGGTTATATGTTTGGGTCTTATGGTTTACAGAAATATCTGCTTCAGGGAAATTTGAGCAATTTAAAACATACAGCAAGCATGACATATTCCAATATCCATAGTGATGGTCATAGGGAAAACAATGAAACCGACAGGCAAACTTTTACGGTGGCAACCCATCACTTTTTAGGAGATTCAGACAAGTTAATATTTGTTGGAAACTATATCGATTTAAAGGCCTACATCCCAAGTTCAATTGACGAAAACACTTATTTGAACGATCCAAAGTCTGCCGCCTTTACATGGAAACGTTCCAAAGGCTATGAAGATTATCAAAAAGGATTGTTTGGCTTATCCTGGCAACATAATTATTCACTGAAAACAAAACAATATACAAGTGTGTTTACCTCCTACCAAAATTCTTATGAACCAAGACCCTTTGACATTTTACAGGAAAAAACACGAGGTATTGGTTTGCGCTCCAAAGTGATTTCAGAAGTCAAATTATTTGATAGACCATTGGAATGGACGCTTGGTGGCGAAGTTTTTAAGGATCATAATGCCTATCAAACCTATGAAAACCTGTATGAAGATTATCCTCCCGAAGTCGGGAGTGTCCAAGGAGATTTATTGAGTGATTTTAAAGAAAAGCGCAGATATCTTAATTTATTTTTTGATTCAGAATATAACCTCTCCAAAAATACGGTATTCACTTTTGGAATCAATTTCAATTCAACATCTTATACTTTGGATGACAGGTTTACAAGTGATGACATGGACTTTTCGGGAGATTATAGTTTTGACCTCATTTTTTCTCCAAAATTTGGATTGACCCACCAAATCACAAAAAATACTATGGTTTATGCTACAGTTGGTCATGGGTTCTCACCACCATCATTGGAAGAGACTTTGTTGCCAGATGGCTTGATAAACACAAATATAAAACCTGAGAGTGGCTGGAACTATGAAATTGGAAGTCGAGGCAGTCTGTTTAAAGATCAATTTCATTTTGATATGGCACTTTACAGAATGGATGTCAAAAACCTATTGGTCGCAAGACGTACTTCTAGCGATGAATTTATTGGGGTTAATGCAGGAAAGACTTGGTATAACGGATTGGAAATTGCAGTTAATTATACCTTGTTAAATACTGAAAATTTCAAAATCAACCACTCTAATGCCCTAGCTTACAATGACTTTAAATTCAAGGATTTTGTTGATGATATGGGAGATTATTCAGGAAATGATTTAACTGGTGTCCCCAATCTTACGTTCAATTCAAATGTGGATATTGAAACCCATTTTGGGTTTTATACTTTTTTAAACTATAACTATGTTGGAAGAGTTCCTATACGGGACGATAATACGGTCTATTCAGATAGCTATCAATTGGTGAACACAAAATTCGGCTTTAAATCTGACCAAAAGAAAACACTGCAATTTGATGTTTTTGTGGGCATCAACAACATTTTTGATGAGCACTATGCGTCCATGTTTCTTATCAATGCCGAAGGTTTTGGCGGTACTCCGCCGAGATATTATTACCCTGGAGAACCTACAAATTATTATGCAGGAGTAAATTTGAAATATGTGTTTTAAATATTTCTTTAAGATAATCCTTAATTCAAATAACGCTCCTTAATCACCTCACAATGATGGATTTCATGCCCCATAATAATAAACCCAATAGCCCTCACGGAAACGGGGCTGTTACTGGCCTTGCCAAGTGCCTTTAGCATTTCATCCGAAAAACTATCAAATAGGCTAACTGTTGCTGCTTTAATGGCTGTAAACTCATTGATAAGGTCTTCAATCGATCTCGTATTGGCCTGACTGGGCAGGACATAATCATCCTGCTCAAATCCGGGAAGCGGTGTTTGGTCTTTTCTGGCTATTCTTAAAGCTCTATACGTAAAAATTCGTTCGGCATCCATAAGATGCTGAATGATTTCCTTTATGGTCCATTTGCCTTCAGCATAACGAAATTCCAATTTATCTGATGGTATACTTTTCAAAAAAGAAATCGTTTTTTCACCAGAACTTTTCAAACTATCCAAGGAAAGACCTGATGTTTTCTTGATATAGGTTCCATAATAGGGATTGTATTCACCGGGATTTAAATCGTCTTTATTCATAATTCACTTCAAAAATAATTCAACCAAAAGTAACAAAAAAACCCATGAGTGAACTTTCAAACATGGGCTTTCAAAAAATAATCTATGTTAAGTGATTACATTTCATTAAAAATGGTGTGCATTAAACGTTTTTTGTCATTAATGCTTTCCTCAAGTGAAATCATGGTTTCGGTCCTATAAACACCTTCAATATCGTCCAACATAAAAATAATGTCTTTGGCATGTGAGGTGTTTTTGGCCCTTATTTTGCAAAATATATTAAACTTTCCTGTGGTAATATGTGCCACAGTAACATAAGGGATTTTATTGATACGTTCCAAAACAAAACTCGTCTGTGACGTATTGTTTAAAAAAACGCCCACATAAGCTATAAATGAATAGCCCAATTTTTTATAATCTAAAGTTAGTGAAGACCCCTGAATTATCCCCGCATCTTCCATTTTCTTTACTCTAACATGAACCGTTCCTGCCGAAATGATCAATTTTTTGGCAATATCTGTAAAAGGAATCCTGGTATTGTCTATTAACATGTCTAAAATTTGATGATCAACTTCATCCAATTTAAATTTCCCCATTTTATTAATTTATTAAATTTAACACAAAATTAATAGATTTTTATTGAAGATAATGCATATTAATTTAGATTTTTTACAAAATCAATGAAATTCTTTCGTTTTTTATTAAAACGAAATCGATTTCGACCCCCTCATTTAAGGGCTTTAAATCATCCGCAAATACTTCATTTTTATTGGCATTGATCTTTCTATGGGCATAAAAACTTTTTAAATTGGAAATCTTTTCTACAACAGGTATAAATTCAACTTTGTTTTTTATCAACTTTTCTTGGTACATGATGCCTATATCCTGTATTTGAGAATTTACAGAGGCATTTCGGATGATGATATCGTAAAATAATTTTTCATTTTCGGGAATATCAAAATAAGGCTTATATGAATCCCCAGTGATCTTGGTAGTCGCAATATAATTTAGTGCCGTTAATAGGGATTGAAATACCAATCGCCTTGTTTCCTCTCTTGGGTAATCATTAGTATAGTGTCCTGCCTCAACAAGTATTGTTGGAACGTTTTGTGTCTGAAAAGTATCCCCAACACAGTTGATGTTAAAGGCATCATCATAAATTCCAACCTGGTTTGGTATCTGTCCTTGCAATATTACATTCATTGCAGAAATGATTTCCATGGCTTTTGTGCGATTCTCGGTAATGGTACAACGTTCGTCTTGTGCAGGCGCTAAAAATGATATGGTAGCTGGCAAATTGTTGCTTCCTGCGCTAAAAATGGTTCTTTGTCCATGAAGGTTAAAACAAAAATCAGGCTTAAAATCATTAAAAAAAGATCTTAAAATCTTGCTTTCAGGCTGTGATAGCTTTTGGGCATCCCTGTTCAAATCCACCCCCTTGGCATTTAATCTGGTATAAGCTTTGGCTCCATCTGGATTTAGCATGGGAATAATGGCAATTGTACAGGACTTCAATATGTTTCTAACCTTGTCATGATCGTTTTCCGCAAAAAGGTTACAAAGATCAAATACAGCCTTCGTAGTTGTGCTTTCATTTCCATGCATTTGGGACCACATTAAAATTTTATGATTGCCCGTTCCAATTTTTATGGCATGAATGGATAGACCCAAAACGGATTGACCAATGATTCTAATATCAAAATGATGCTCGAGTTTTTTTAATAAAGACGAGATATGTTGCAACGTTATATAACGATGAAAAAGTGATGTCTCCTTGCACGTTTTATGAAACTTATTAAGTAATGTGATTGTCATTGAATATTAGATGGATACAAATGTAAACAATAATGAATTTACATTTGTAACCAATAATTTTTAGACATTTGTTTACATTTCTATACAAATTATTCTTTGAAATACCAGATTAGACAATACGCAATGAATAGAAACATAATTTAATAGTTATTCATTTTAATATCATCGATTTAATGTATTTTAAATGAAACTATGGTTTAAGATAATTTAAATTTTTATGTTAAATATTATGGAATCATTCTCATAAATATTTACATTTGTAACTTCCTGTTGATAAAAATAAGTTTACAATGATGAACATTGATGATTTTGTCAAACGTCTACAAAAAGTAATGGATTTTTACGGGGAATCTTCGGCTTCCTTTGCTGAAAAAATTGGCGTGCAGCGTTCAAGCATTTCCCATATTATGTCTGGCAGAAATAAACCGAGTTTAGATTTTATTTTAAAAATCCTCTCCTCGTTTCCTGAAGTGGAATTGTATTGGCTGTTAAATGGAAAGGGAGCTTTCCCTAAGGAAGCCGGAGAAGAAATTGTTAAAGGAGTAAAATCGCCTCAAAACATAATAAAACAAATTTCATCTTCAAACCATGATAAAGCCATAGAGCGCATTGTCATTTTTTATACCGATGGCAGTTTTCAAAACTTTGACAATTTATAGTCTTATACTTTATTTTTTACACACTTATTTTTCAAAATAACCTTAGTACAATTAAACTTTAGTAATTTTGCCCAAATCTTATATATGAAGTTTGTAATTTTATTTGTATTATCATTCGGTATAACCTCTTGCCATCAAAGCACACGACAATGCAACGATTTTAAGACTGGAAATTTTAAAAGTCAAGTGACCATAAATGATAAAATTTATATTTCGAATTTTTTAAGGACTGAACAGTTGCAAATTGAAAAATTTAACGGAAAAATAGATTCAAGTGAAGTGCGCTGGATAAATGATTGTGAAGTAATCTTTAAAACAATCAATCCAAAAAATAGAATTGAAAAAAAGGATGTCCATTTAAAGATATTGACTACAACTGATTCTTCATACACCTATGAATACTCTTATGTAGGTGAAACAAAAAAACAAAAAGGAGTTGCCATAAAAACTGAATAGCATGTTAGATTTTTTACTGACCAGTGACGCCATTATGGCATTGCTCACCTTAACCTTTTTAGAAATTATTTTGGGAATTGACAATATTGTCTTTATCTCTATCGCAGCGAATAAGCTACCACCGCACCAGCGAAGTAAAGCCACAAATATAGGTTTGCTCTTGGCCATGCTTCAACGTGTTATTCTGTTGTTTTTTGTATCTTTTTTAGTGGGGTTAAAAAAACCTTTTTATACTATAGAAACCTCTTGGCTGTCGGTGGCCATAAGTGTTCAGGCCATAATTTTATTGTTGGGAGGATTGTTTTTAATTTTTAAAAGCACATCTGAAATCAGGGACAAGATTGAAACGCCCTCTTACAATCTCGGTGAAGCCAAAAGCAAAAATATTAATTCGTTATCTCAAGCCATCGTGCAAATTATGGTTATTGATTTCATTTTTTCAATTGATTCCATTTTAACAGCGGTAGGTATGACCAACGGATTGCACCAAAACCATAATTATAATTTGGCATTAATGATTATCGCAGTTGTTGTTTCAATTGGAATAATGATAGGTTTTGCTAACCCAATCAGAAAATTTATCGACAAACATCCAAGTATGCAAATATTAGGTTTGGCCTTTTTGATCCTGATCGGTTTTATGCTTATTACCGAAGCGGCCCACCTATCAGAAACCAAATTCTTCGACAAGTCTGTAGGTGCAATTCCAAAAGGATATCTATACTTTGCGATAGCATTCTCAATGTTTGTTGAGTTTTTGAGTTTTAGGGTGAATAAAAAAAACCAAAATAGAATCGAAGGTTAAATGTCGGAAACTAAAACAGTGTAATCTGCCCTTTGCCGTCCAATGTGCCATTTGAGCCCAATTTCGTATCATCATTTGTTTCAGAATTTGGTTTGTCCACTTTATCTTCTGGATTGATAATTTCTTTTGGTTCACCTAAAACTTCGGTTTCATCTACCACTTCAATTTCATTGGCAGGTATTTCTTCCGGCGCTTCATAAGGCAAAGAGTCCAACAAATTGATTTGATTGACTTTTTCCTTGGTCAATTGGTTTCCTAATGCGGTAATGCCCTTAACCGCTATAAACTCTTCAAGATTCACTATAAGATTATCTTTTCTGTCCTTTCCACGCTCTTTGGCAAATTCAACTTCAGCCATTGGCTTCCAATCGGTCGAAACAATTTCAAGGTTGGAATTTTTATGGGACGTGATAAAAAGCTCCTCTTTATTCTCGTTTTCAATTACAAAGCGCTTTACAAAATAGCGCTCTTTTTCACCATCAAAGTATATGGCCGAAATGGGCTTTTTCGGAATCCACTTTTCAAGCACAATCATGTCTTCATCAAAATGAGTTGTCAATTCCGGCAAAATGGTTTTGGCAATACCCGACTGTGTAATGACGAGCAACCTGTCTTCTCCCCTAAATTCCCCTATAAGCTCGCCCCGTTCATCCACATTCAATCGTTGTACTGTGTCATCAAACCATATTTTTCGAGGTTTTAATGTAGAAATGCCTTTCTCTTTAAGTTCAATCTTTTTAATTGAATATTTGGTAACAAGATTCCCTTTTGAATTTCTTCCTTTTATTAAAATGTCGGCAAAATCCAAGTCCCATTTAAGTTTTTTAATACTGCCTACTTGTCTTAAAAGTACAGTAACTACCTCAGCTTCACCATTAGGATTGGCTGAGAAATACAAAATGTTTGAACCATTACTACCGTTAGTTAAATCATACTCTTTATCTCTGGTGATACTGGTAACTGCAAACCTTTTGATATATGACGGCCCTTTGTTTCCATCTCTGTATATCATGTTATAAATGGTACGATTATCTTTTTTATCAAAAACTTCCAAATGAATAATTTCTTTACCAATAAATGTTTTAGAATCTACTTTGGTAATCATCATTTTCCCTTCTCTGGTAAACACAATAATATCATCAATGTCGCTACAGTCGCACACATATTCATCTTTTTTAAGAGACGTACCAATGAAACCTTCTTGTCTATTGACATAAAGTTTGGTGTTACGAATGACCACTTTTGTGGCATCAACATCGTCAAACGCCCTAATTTCGGTTTGCCGCTCCCGGCCTTTTCCATAGTCTTTCTTTAGGCGTGTAAAATAGGCAATGGCATAATCGATCAAATGTGCCAAATGGTGTTTTACTTCGGCAATTTGGTCTTCAAGAGTTTCTATTTTTTGTTGGGCTTTATCAATGTCAAATTTTGAAATCCTTTTGATGCGTATTTCGGTCAATCTTTCAATATCCTCTTCTGTAATAGCTCGTTTCAAGTGTTTAATATGTGGCTGAAGTCCCTTATCTATAGCTTGGATAACGCCTTCCCAAGTTTCCTCTTCCTCGATATCGCGATAGATGCGCTCTTCTATAAAAATCCGTTCCAACGAAGCAAAGTGCCATTGTTCTTCCAATTCATCGAGCTTGATCTCCAAATCGCTTTTCAAAAGTTGAACTGTATTATCCGTGGAGCGGCGCAACATTTCAGAAACACCTACAAAAAACGGTTTGTTATCTTCAATGACACAGCCCAATGGCGATATGGAAACTTCACAACTTGTAAAGGCATATAGGGCATCAATGGTTTTGTCCGGTGAAATTCCTGATGGTAAATGCACCAAAATTTCAACTTCTGCTGCAGTATTGTCCTCTATCTTCTTAATCTTGATTTTCCCCTTTTCGTTGGCTTTAAGAATGGAATCTATAAGGGTTGAGGTATTGGTCCCATAAGGAATTTCGGTAATGACCAAAGTGAATTTGTCCAATTGCGAAATTTTTGCCCTAACACGAACACGGCCACCTCGTATCCCATCATTGTAGCCACTAAAATCTGCGATTCCAGCTGTTGGAAAATCAGGAAAAAGCGTAAAACGTTTTCCTTTCAGATGATTGATGGAAGCATCAATAAGTTCAATAAAATTGTGTGGCAATATTTTGGTGGACAGACCAACCGCAATACCTTCCCCACCTTGGGCCAACAACAATGGAAACATGACCGGAAGATTTACGGGTTCCTTGCGACGGCCATCATAGCTTGCCTGCCATTCGGTTATTTTTGGGTTATAGACAACATCCAATGCAAATTTTGAAAGCCGTGCTTCAATATATCGGGATGCGGCGGCACTGTCTCCCGTTAGAATATTTCCCCAGTTACCTTGTGTATCGATCAATAAATCTTTTTGGCCAATTTGCACTATGGCATCTGCAATACTGGCATCTCCATGTGGGTGATACTGCATGGTATGCCCTACAATATTGGCGACTTTGTTATAGCGGCCATCATCAAGGTCTTTCATGGAGTGCATGATGCGCCGCTGTACAGGTTTAAAGCCATCTTCAATGGCGGGGACTGCGCGTTCCAATATGACATAGGACGCATAATCCAAAAACCAATCTTTGAACATACCGTTAACCTTGGTTATGGTTTCTTGGCTGTTATCCTGTTCAGAATTCAAGTTCTCGTTATCTTCTATCATTTATTATTCCGATTTTCGGTTCAATTTGATCATTTTACTTAAAGATTGCCTAATATATTTGCGCTTTTTTTTAGCTACCAATGTCACATTGAACGCTTCTTTTTTTTTATTTCCTTTTCTGTCCTTTATATAAAGAATGAGTGTTTTGTAAACCAAATAATTATGGAATTTATAACCCATTAGATTTTCCTTGCCAAATTCCACTTTATGTTCTCTATAATTGAAATAATCTGAAAGCAATAATCCTTTGTTTATAACAACCACTTTAATGCCGTCACTGTCATATTCAAAATATTTTGATATATAATGTACTATAAAAAACAAGGCAACAAAGGCAAAAAAAATAATTAAAAATGTAAGTGTAGGATTATTTGACAAATGACTGAACACGCTAAAAACAGTGGATGCCAATATAGCCAGCAAAATCAATACAAAATATATTGATATGATGATGTTTTTAACTTTTAAATTATTGGTCCGCATTGCTTTCCTCCACTAAATCCAGTTCAACCTTAAGATTGTTAATGATAAATTCCTGCCTATCGGGAGTGTTTTTTCCCATATAAAATTCCAATAAATTTTCAATGGACATGTCTTTATCCAACATCACAGGGTCCAAACGTATGTCCTCGCCAATAAAATGTACAAATTCGTCAGGCGAAATTTCGCCCAATCCTTTAAATCGTGTAATCTCGGGTTTTGGCTTTAACTTTTCGATGGCGTTTCGGCGTTCCTCTTCAGAGTAACAATAAATGGTTTCCTTTTTATTCCGAACACGGAACAAAGGGGTTTGCAAAATATACAAATGCCCTTCCTTGATCAATTCAGGAAAGAACTGTAAAAAAAACGTAATCAGCAATAAACGAATGTGCATCCCATCAACATCCGCATCGGTTGCGATCACGACATTGTTATAACGCAAATCCTCAAGTGACTCCTCAATATTCAACGCAGCCTGAAGCAGGTTGAATTCTTCATTTTCATACACAATTTTCTTGCTCAGACCATAACAGTTCAAAGGTTTGCCTTTTAAACTGAACACGGCCTGTGTGTTAACGTCACGAGATTTTGTGATACTTCCAGAAGCGGAATCACCCTCTGTAATAAATAGGGTAGTTTCCAAATTTCGTTCTCCCTTGGTATCACCAAAATGAACCCTGCAGTCCCTCAATTTTTTATTGTGAAGACCAGCTTTTTTGGCCCTATCCTTTGCCAATTTCCGTATGCCTGAAAGCTCTTTGCGTTCCCGTTCCGCCTGAAGGATCTTGCGCTGGATTTTCTCGGCCGTTTCAGGATTTTTGTGCAAATAATTATCGAGATGGGTTTTCAAAAAATCGTTGATATAAGTTCTCACCGTTGGCAGCTTTCCTCCCATATCGGTAGAACCCAATTTGGTTTTGGTCTGACTTTCAAAAATGGGCTCCATCACTTTTATGGAAACTGCGGTGACCACAGACTTTCTGATATCGGAAGCCTCAAAATTCTTACCATAAAACTCCCTGATGGTCTTTGCCAAAGCCTCTCTATAAGCTGATAAATGCGTGCCGCCTTGAGTTGTGTTTTGCCCATTGACAAACGAATGGTATTCTTCACTATATTGAGTTTTACTATGCGTTATTGCAACTTCAATATCTTCTCCCTTTAAATGAATAATGGGATACAGCATATCTGAGTCATTAATATTTTCAGCCAGTAAATCTTTTAAACCATTTTCGCTGTAATATTTTTCGCCGTTAAAAACTATAGTCAATCCAGGATTGAGGTAGACATAGTTTTTGAGCATTTTAATAACATACTCGTTTCTGAATTTATAATTCTTAAAGATATGGTCATCTGGAACAAAGGAGACTTTAGTTCCTTTTCTGCGCGAAGTATCATCCAATATATCTTCATGGGTAAGATTGCCTTGGACAAATTCGGCAGAGGCCGATTTATTGTCACGTGTGGATTCCACCCTAAAAAATGAGGACAATGCGTTTACAGCCTTTGTTCCAACTCCATTTAGTCCCACCGATTTTTTAAATGCCTTGGTGTCATATTTCCCTCCGGTATTCATTTTGGAAACCACATCCACCACTTTACCCAATGGAATTCCCCTGCCATAATCGCGAACGTTCACTTTATTGCCCTGAATGGAAACTTCAATGGTTTTGCCAGCTCCCATGACGTACTCGTCTATGGAATTGTCAAGTACTTCCTTTAACAGGATGTAGATACCGTCATCGGGCGATGAACCATCACCAAGTTTACCAATATACATTCCCGGACGCATACGGATATGTTCTTTCCAGTCAAGCGAGCGTATGTTTTCTTCAGTATAGCTGGTATTTTGAGACATAAAAACCTAAAAATTTGAGATAGGATGCTAATATAGTATTTCAACTTAAAAAAAGAAACCTCTATAAAGTAAAGTAATTAACAATAAAAAAGCCAATGTTGTTGAGAACATTGGCTTTTAACAAAAAATATACAAATCATTATACATTAAAGAGGAAATGCATCACATCTCCATCCTTAACAATATAGTTTTTGCCTTCAACCCTCATTTTTCCGGCCTCTTTTACTTTGGCCTCACTCCCATAATGCACGTAATCGCCATAGGCAATGACTTCAGCCCTAATGAAGCCTTTCTCAAAATCGGTATGGATGACACCTGCAGCTTGTGGGGCGGTTGCACCAATATCAATGGTCCAGGCCCTTACCTCTTTTACTCCAGCTGTAAAATAGGTCTGCTGTTTCAATAATTTATAGGCAGCCCGAATGAGTTTTGAAGATCCTGGTTCATCCAGTCCCATATCTTGCAGAAACATCCGGCGTTCCTCGTAGTCATCCAATTCATTAATATCGGCTTCTATGCCTACTGCCAATACCAAAACTTCGGCACTTTCATTTTTTACAGCGTCTTTGACTTGTTCAACGTAAGCATTTCCAGAAACCGCACTTCCTTCGTCAACATTACAGATGTACATTACGGGTTTATCGGTGATGAATTGGGATGGCTTTACATAATCGTTGTAATCGTCTTCATCAAATTCCAAAGCACGAATGGAAACCCCTGCTTCCAAATTTTGCTTGACCTTTAACAGCACCGCTTCTTCTTTTTGTGCTTCCTTGTTTCCAGTTTTGGCGGCACGCTTTACTTTCTCCAATTTTTTATCAACAGTCTCAAGGTCTTTAAGCTGAAGTTCCATGTCGATGGTTTCCTTGTCTCTTATTGGGTTTATGCTTCTGTCAACATGTACAATATTATCATTATCGAAGCATCTCAAAACATGCAAAATCGCATCGGTTTCCCTTATGTTGGCCAAAAACTGATTTCCCAAACCTTCACCCTTGCTCGCCCCTTTCACCAAACCTGCAATGTCCACAATTTCCACGGTCGCCGGTTGGACACGAACAGGTTTTACAAGTTCCTCCAGTTTTTCCAATCGTGGATCGGGTACATTTACAACACCAATGTTTGGTTCAATGGTACAAAACGGAAAATTGGCACTCTGCGCCTTTGCATTCGATAAACAGTTAAATAAGGTGGATTTCCCCACGTTTGGCAATCCTACAATTCCAGCTTTCATTGAAAATTTATTTGTTCGCTCCCTTATAATTGGGAATTATATTTTGAGGGTGCAAATATAAATTATAGTTCTTATTTAATTGCCAATATTTAGGATTAAGTCTTGAATTTATTGGTCCAATACTTAAGCTGTAAACTAAAATTCAATATATTTATATTTAACTAATCCATTAATCACAATTTATGAAACACATTTTACTTGTAATGCTAACTTTTTTTAGCATCAATTTATCATTAGCACAAAATGTTACTGGAACAGTTACAGATAACTCTGGAAATCCATTAATAGGTGTTAATATTTCAGAAAAAGGAACGACTAACGGTGTTGTTACCGACTTTGATGGAAAATACTCCATTTCAGTCCTTGGTGATGCAACTTTGGTCTTCAGTTATGTAGGCTACAATTCACAAGAAGTTGGGGTCAACAATCGATCAACCATTGATGTAACTTTATTGGAAGGTGTCAATCTCGATGAAATTATTTTGGTAGGATCTAGAAGTCCCAGAAGGACAGCAACAGATACTCCGGTTCCAGTTGATGTACTGGATGTTGCTGATATTGCATCAACAACAGGTAAGGTAGAAATTAACGAAATCCTGCAGTATGCAGCACCTTCATTTAATGCCAGTAAACAATCGGGTTCTGACGGGGCCGATCATATAGTTCCGGCATCTTTACGTGGATTGGGACCAGACCAAACTCTTGTTCTAATAAACGGAAAAAGAAGACATCAATCATCTTTAGTCAATGTATTTGGAACACGAGGTCGAGGTAATTCAGGTACGGACCTCAATGCGATTCCTGCTAATGCTATAAAGAGAATCGAAGTTTTAAGAGACGGTGCTTCTGCTCAATATGGCTCTGATGCTATTGCGGGTGTTATCAATATTGTTCTTAGAGATAATACAGATGGCTTTTCCGGAGGAATCACTTATGGAGGATATAGTACTTCAATTGGAAATGGATGGGAAGAGGCCACAGGTGAAACGCTCTATAATGTTGAAGGAAAAAACAGATTAGACGGTGAAGACAAAAGCTTCGATGGGGCAACTGTTAAAATTGATGCCAATTATGGATTGCCTTTGGGTGAAAATGGAGGATTCATGAATTTTACCACTGAATTTTTATCCAGACAAAACACATTAAGACCGGGATTTTCATGGCGTAAGGGGTATGGTAGTGCCGGAGTTGATGGGTTTAATTTTATGATCAATTCCTCTTTACCAATTAATGACAACACAGAAATATATGCTTATGGAGGTCGAAACTTTAGAGACACCAATGCTTATGCGTTTTCCAGGGATAGTTTCACCGATGGTGATAATAGATCGGTTCCGAGTTTATATCCAAATGGATTTACACCAAGAATAACATCTAACATAACAGATGTTTCTGTTTCTGCAGGAATTAGACATGAAATGGCTAATGGCTGGAACGTTGATTTTAACAACACCTACGGGAAAAACAATTTCCATTATTTTATTAAAGGCAGTAACAATGCTTCTATGGGAGACGCTTCGCCAACCGATTTTGATGCCGGAGGACATTTTCTCTCGCAAAACACAACGGGTTTAGATTTTAATAAATATTTAGAAGATGTTGCTTCTGGAATGAGCTTGGCCTTTGGATTTGAATATAGAACAGAAAATTTTGGCATTTTTGCAGGTGAAGTACCTTCTTATGCTCTTTATGACGAAAATGGTGTGCCTATTACCAATCCGGCTACCCAAGTAGTGGCTACAGATTCTAATGGAGATGAATTACCAGGCGGTTCTCAAGGTTTTCCTGGGTACAGCCCAGATAACGAAGTAGATAGAAGCAGAACAAACTATGGTATTTATTTTGACACAGAAATTAATGTTAGTGAAGCCTTTATGGTTGGTGCAGCATTAAGATTTGAAGACTACAGTGATTTTGGAAATACTTTTAATTTTAAATTGGCAAGTCGTGTTAAGGCGAGTGATTCATTTTCAATTAGAGGGTCAATCTCTACAGGATTTAGGGCTCCATCGTTGGCGCAGTTATATTATAATCTTATATTCAATAATATAGTTGCAGGTGCTTCAGTTCCTTCATTATTATCTGCAAATAACAGTACAGTTACTAAAGCTTTTGGAATTGGACAGTTAAAAGAGGAAAAGGCAGTGAATGCAAGTATTGGATTTACGTATAAAAATGGTGGATTTACTGCAACAATCGATGCTTATTCCATAACAGTTGATGACCGCATTATTTTAACTGATAACTTTACAGATCAAACTATTTTAGGCCCATTAAATGTTGATGCCGCACAATTTTTCGCAAATGGAGTAGATACTAGAACTAACGGTCTTGATATAGTTTTGGGTTATGAAACCAATGTTGGAAGGGAGAATAAAGTTAAGGTTGGATTAATAGGCAATGTAAATGACTTAAAAATCAAGAACATAAATAATGGCAACCTCAATGAGTTTACATTCTTTGGTCCGTTCTCTCAAGCTTATTTAAAGGCAGCTGCCCCAGATTATAAATTTGGCTTAAATCTTGGGTATTCAAATTCAAAATTTGACACTACAGTTTCTTTGACTCAATTTAGTGAAGTGATTCTACAGGATTTCCAATGGGTAGATTCCCCTGCTACAACACAAGCTGAAGCAGATGCACTATTTGATGTTGCAACAGATGTTTACAAAGCAGCAATAGTTGTAGATTTGAGTTTAGGTTATAAGCTTTCAGATAAATTAAAATTAAGCATTGGAGCTAATAACTTATTCAACAAATATCCAACACCTCAATTTGATGGCTGGACAGATCAAGGAGGGTTGGCTGATTCTGTACAAATGGGATCTGACGGAACTTATGTGTTTGGCCGATTAAATTTTAGCTTATAATTACAAAATAATTGTCATAGACAAAAAACCGAACGGATCGTTCGGTTTTTTTTATCTATTTTTTAAGTAACAATTATATTTAATAATCGTCAATTTAAAAACATTAACCATGAAATATTTTCTTTTAGCCATTGTATTATTTTTAAATTCAGCTTTATTAATATCCCAAAATATTGTAGTTAAAGTAGTCGATGAAAACACCAAAGCACCAATAGCATTTGCAGCTGTTAAAATTGATGACTTCAATGGTGTTATTTCGAATGAAGAAGGTTTTTTTACGCTCAATACTGAAAATCTGGATGCTGTTACTATTACATGTCTGGGTTATAAAAGTAAAGTTTTAAGTATCGATGATATTATTGTCAACAACAATGTCATTGCCCTTGAAGAAGCCATCAATGAGCTCAATACCGTTTACATTAGCAATAAAAGACCAAACGCAGACTCCATCATTGCAAGGGTAAGACAAAGGCTTTCTGAAAATTATGGGACCAAACTATATAAACATGAGGTTTTTTCAAGGGAAACTGCATATATTGACTTTAAAGACCTCAATTTTGATGTTGAAAAGGCATCCCATATCAAGAAAAAAAACCTGGAGTTGGCCAATAAAAGTTTGGATTCCTTGGCAAGGGCCATTATAAACAGCAAGACCATTCATTTTAAAGATTTTAAAGCTGATTTATATGTTAATGATTCCACAAAAACAAAATTGGTGGTCCATAAAGCAACTGAGTTGTTGGACCAAAAAAACAGCCTTTCCTTTGAAGATGTCCAAAAAAAAGGGCAAAACGTTATGCTTAAATATCTGGATACAACCTTGACCTATAAACTTAAAACAGGGTTATTTAAAATTGAAGACTCATTGTCCCTCAAGGATGATAAAACTAAAGAAGTTCAGAAAAACGAGTATCAAATTGACAATTTAAGGGGTGGCATAAACACTATTTTAGAGCATTCACACTTTGGAGAAAACTCCATGCTAACCAAGATTTTAGATAGCAATTTGTATGAGTATAATTTTGAAAATACTTCCTATTTTAATGATGAGCTCATTTATGTTATCAGCTACAAACCCAAAAGGTCAAGATCAAAATATACGGGCAGGCTTTTTATTATCGATGATTCGTATGCAATAGCCAAAATGGATTTTGAATTTGC
>DASWKU010000475.1:0-10007 GCA_036396455.1 Flavobacteriaceae bacterium | reverse complement strand
GCACCACAATTTTACGTAATGGCCCAATGGCATTTTCATCATGGATCATTTGATAGGCCTTATGATTGGTTGGATACCAAGTGGTTTCATAATTGGTGAGCAACTGGATATTGTACTTTTTAGCTAAAGCTTGCATTTTTTTGGCATGTTCAAGACTAACAGCCAAAGGTTTCTCGACCATCACGTGGATACCCAATGGGGCAAATTTTTCAACGACCTCCAAATGTTCAAATATCGTCCCAAAAGCGGTAACGGCTTCCGGTTTTACCGCCTTGAGCATGTCATCCATGGTATCGAAAACAATATCCATGCTATAGCCATGCTGTTCGGTATATCGTTTTGCCAAATCTTTGTTAGGTTCTACTATACCCACAATTTCAACATCACCTCTTTGGCTGCCCAGTATCCAATGGACATGGGTATGGGTCAAACCAATCACCGCAACTTTAAGCGGCTGTTTTTCTTGGGAATGGCCAATCACAACCAGTAATGAGCAAACTAATGCAAAACCATAGATTTTCATAAAAGTTAAATTAGTTGTCCCTAAATTAAACAATTAAGAATCTAACGCGATAAAAAAAAGTGAAATTACCGTGAATAATTAGGAGCTTCATTGGTAATGGTGAATCCATACAGATGGCTTTCATTAATGCCAAAGCATTACCATGAATATCCGCCTACTTCATATTTATAAAAAAACCGTCCTTAATGTTTCACAAAAAGAACGGTTTAAAGAAAACTCTAACTTAGAGTCAAAGTCTAGAACCCAATACGAACATTGGGCACTCCAACTCTAATATTTGTACGCATCGTGGTCCTGTTGGGACGACTTTCATAATAATGATAGTCGTGGTAATAAAATGAGGCATGATGGTAGTAGTGATCACTATGATAACACGAATGGTCGCAATGGTTATAATGTTCGGCGTATGCGTCACGCTTACCTCTCATATACGCTCTATAAGCCTTACGGTTCCGTTTTTTTAAGTCTTTTTCATATTGCTCCTGATCGTTCCAAAATTGTGCTTCTTCATTCTCATTTTCCAGTTTCAGCTGTTGTTCGAATTTCGCATCTTCATAAGCACGCTTCTCATAATAGGATTGTCTATCATTTTTCTTATCCGACTGATTTTGCTCTTGTGCTCCCACCGTACCATAGGCAGTGCAAATAAAGAATAACATAAGTGCTTTAATTGTTTTCATACTATTTGTTTTAATTAGTAAATAGCCCTTTATGGCCTTTCTGTAATTAAGACAACGCTATTTGAATTTACCCTATACTATTTTTAAACTAAAAATATTGCCTAGCTCGAACTGATTGGACTACTAAAAATTATAATTTGGATATGGATGCAAATATTATTTTCAAATTCGGTCATATTACTCCCATTAAAAAAAATTATTTTGCCCTTGAGGGAAATTACCTTGATAGCCCTAAAAATAGTGTCAAACAATTCTCTACTAGGCAATAATCTGGCATAAAAAGAAGTTATAACCAAACTAACCCGTATTGTCATTACGAATGCCAAATTTCAAGCGATTCCCTCTCTGTATCCTACTTTTCTTAATCGCCATGACCACAAATTATGCCCAGATTACCGACCCCAATGCCAACAGCAAGCACGAACAATGGGAATATGTTTTGGAGAGTTCGGGTGATGTTTTACAAATCGCTTTACCCACTGCTGCTGCGTTGACCACCATTTTTAAGAAAGATTGGGAAGGCACCAAACAATTTGCCATATCCTATGCCACTAGTATTTTCATTACACATGCATTGAAACGGATAGTAAGGAAAGAAAGGCCAGAAGGAAGAAACTTATATGATGCCTTTCCGTCAGGACATACGACTTCGGCTTTTTCGGGAGCTTCATTTATACAACGGCGTTATGGTTGGCAATATGGTAAATGGGCCTATTTAGGAGCAGCCATTGTAGGTGTAAGTCGAATGGAAGGACCCGATGGGTGGCATGATATATGGGACATACTTGCCGGAGCTGCAATTAGTATTGGCAGTACTTATTTATTCACAACACCATATGATAAGCAAGCCATAAGTGTAGGTTTCTATTCCAACGGAAAGGAGACCTTCGTATTGGGCATTAAATATGAATTTTAAGCTTTAATTATCTCTAGGTTCACCGGGAATAATTAGGCGCTTCCTTGGTAATGGTGACATCATGGGGATGGCTTTCATTGATACCACTGGCCGTGATTTTTATAAATCGTCCATGTTCCTTTAGCGTCTCAATGTCTTTAGCACCGCAATAGCCCATTCCTGCACGTAAACCACCAATAAATTGATGGATGCTTTCATATAAATCACCTTTATAGGGAACTCGACCCACGATTCCTTCCGGTACCAATTTTTTGATATCGTCTTCCACATCCTGAAAATAACGATCCTTGCTGCCTTCTTTCATCGCTTCAACAGAACCCATCCCACGATACGATTTGAACTTGCGTCCTTCATAAATAATGGTCTCGCCTGGACTTTCTTTTGTTCCCGCCAATAAGGAGCCCAACATCACGGTATCGGCACCTGCTGCAATGGCTTTTGGGATATCGCCAGTATAACGAATGCCACCATCAGCAATGACGGGAATCCCTGTGCCTTTAATAGCTGCAGCGACTTCCAAAATGGCAGAAAATTGTGGAAATCCAACACCTGCAACTACACGAGTGGTGCAAATGGAGCCAGGGCCAATCCCAACTTTTACGGCATCAGCACCAGCTTCAACCAAATATTTTGCGGCTTCGCCGGTAGCAATATTACCAACAACAACATCCAACTCTGGGAATTTCTTCTTGATAGCCTTTAAAACCATCACCACGCCTTTGGTATGTCCGTGAGCCGTGTCGATGACCACGGCATCAACGCCCGATTTTACCAAAGCCTCAGTTCTATCCACGGCATCAGAAGTTACCCCAATAGCGGCGGCCACACGCAAGCGACCATAAACGTCTTTATTGGCAATGGGCTTTTGGGTCAATTTGGTGATGTCCCTAAATGTAATGAGGCCTACAAGTTTATAATTGTCATCTACAATGAGCAATTTTTCAATTTTATGTTTTTGAAGGATGGCTTCTGCGTCATGTAAAGAGGTTCCAATTGGAGCTGTTATCAAATTATCCTTCGTCATGACCTCAACAATTGGCCGATCGTTTTTATGTTCAAAACGCAAATCCCTATTGGTGACAATGCCCTTTAAAATACCTTGGCCATCCACAATTGGAATCCCGCCAATGCTGTACTCCCGCATATTTTGTTTGGCATCCATAACCTTTGCTGTCAGTGGAAGTGTGACAGGGTCTATAATCATACCACTTTCGGCACGTTTCACTTTTCTAACCTTTTCAGCCTGTTGCTCGATGGTCATGTTTTTATGAAGTACTCCAATACCGCCTTCGCGAGCCATGGCAATTGCCATTTGGCTTTCAGTAACCGTATCCATTGCAGCGGATACAATAGGGATATTGATGCCAATGTTACGTGTAAACTTGGTTTGAATGTTGACTTCGCGTGGTAAAACTTCGGAAAATGCCGGGACTAAAAGGACGTCATCGTAGGTTAAACCTTCACCTAGAATCTTATTTTGATGTGCTGTCATGATGCAATTAGGATATAATTGCGTGCAAATATACAACTAAAATTATGATAATAATTTTAGGATACCATTAAATTATTTCAAATGGGTTATGCAATACGGTCTTAAAACATTGAGCGCATAACGGTACCGCTCTTCAGGATTGGAAATATCGTTTTCAAATTTAAGAGCCTTTGGAACTGCAAATGCATATAAAAATTTCCCACTTGCCATACTTCTAATTTGTTTTAAACTTTTCTTATCAATTTTTTTATAAATGCGCTCCACCCAAATAAACTGTTCGTCATGCAGCATCATTTCGTCCCATTGTAGTGCCTCATTGTTTTTTAAAATTTTATCCGAATCAAATAAGGTTCTTAGCCCTCCGAAAGCGTTGCTAAAAACCTCTTCACTTCCCCGGTCGGCATAGCGCTTTACCTGTCCGGATGTAAATATGCAATGTGGAAATGTTTCCAACAATCGCAATTTGCATGAAATAAAATACGCCATCTTTTGCCAAACGACGTGATGTCCTTTTACTTTGAATTCATGATCGATCCAAGCATAAAAATCGCGATATTGTTTTATGGTTTCATATTCTTGTGGCCTGTCGTTGGTAAGATTATAGACATTTGCATGTTGCCAAATCAAGGTGTTTTGTCTTCGATCGGAGGCTAGCCAATCTGAAGGGGAAAGTGTCGTTTCGTGGGTAGTTTTTTGATAGTGCTTAAGACTTTTCCATTCTTTAGCGTGAATTGAAAGTGAAATACCAATAGCCAAAACAAATACATAAATTTTCATAGCAATGCCATATCTGCAATGCTAAATATACGAGAAATTATGCCTTGGAAGTTTTATTTTTAAATAACTGAACTAAAATAATGAGGACCGAAAGTGTGTATGTAAGAGTCATTAAGATTCCAGAAAACATGACGATGTAAGTCATCCATAGCATGTCCTTCCAAAGCAAATAAAGTCCTCCAAAAGTTAAAACAACAGACACAAAAGGCTCTATCATCAAGAATAGTTTCAAGGTTTTATTCAATTGGGTAGTGATTAAAATCAGACCCAACAAAAAGAAAATAATGGACATCGATAAGATATGGTTATGTACCAAAGTGAGCATTTCCTGATCGCTTTTTTTGAATTTCATGACCTCGGCATGTTCATCAGATTCATTTCCCAAATACTGTTCTTCTATGCCATTTGGGTTTATAGAGGATGTTTCATCAACAAACAATAATCCTGTAAAAAATCCAATGCTCAAGACCACAATAAACGCACCGATTAAAAGCCTGAGTTCCTTTGAAAACGCATAAATGAGTCCGTTGAGTTGCATCTATAAAATATGTTTTGAATGAAGGATTTTTAGGGATTGCAATAAGTCGTTTACAGCAGTGGTCATGGAACGTACGGAAATCGTAGCTCCAGAAATCGCAACAACATTGTATTGATATTTGAGTTCGTCATTTTGGGTTTTGCCAATAAACTGTTTTAGCCAACGCTTGCTTCCAATTTCGCCACCATAATCTTCACGATAGACCAAAACCTTTGCTTTTAAAATGGTAAGATTGTTATCCAGAAGGATCAAGTAATCGAATTGGTCGGTCTTACTTGGTGCTTTTGAGATGTAGGCATACCCTATTAAGGTATCAGACTGTTTTATCTCAAAAAAATTATCCGGGCCGAATGTTGCTGGTAAACTTATTGCGATTTTTGAGTCAATCAACTTTGCCTGGAATTGAAAATCATTAATTTGAAACACCTCTACAATTTCCTTATCTACCTTTTTTTTAATTTGTTTTGGAAGACCAAAAAACATATAGGCAGTTGAAAACAATAAAATAAAGGTGTGCTTAAAATTCATGATGCAAAAGTATTTAATTATTTTCTACTTTAAATAAGTTAAATGTCAAATAGCTAAAGTGAAAAAAATCACTTTAGCTAGATGTCACTTAAAAACTAACTCACTTTATTTAATACCAAACACCAATGCCAAAATTCAATTGGTTAGGCCTTTCTGTACTTGTAGCATTGTCTTTAATTTGGTAATCCGCCTTGATCACGGCACCTGGAGCTACTTTATAGCTTAGGCCCATGGTCCATTCATTGCGATCGTAACTTGCATTTTTAATTAAACCACCATCAACCGATGCATGGGTATCATAATCTTCATAACGGGCAAAGGCAAATAGTTGTTGCTCTTTGGTCATTGGCAATAAGTTATAAGCGGCTTCCAAATACCAACCTTGTAATGCGCTACCTAAATTTGAACTATATAAAGCATTATAAGCTTCAGTATCGGTTAGATTGGCATGGATAAACTGTCCTCTTGCCGTAAAACGCTGATAGGCATATCGCGCATCCAGACCAACCATTGAAATGCCGACATCTGAACCATCAATGTCATCAACGTCATCCTCAGCCTGTGTACGACCAAAATAGCCCGATAATCCCAAACGTAATCCTGGAAGCCCATAATAATCTAATTTGGCTGCAAAATTGGGTGAATTTATAGTGGATTGAATCCCTTTTTGACGACCGTTGCGCAAGCCATTGCTACCTCCCAAGACTTTAGTTCCATTTACTGATGCAAAACCATTAAAAACATAAGCTTGATACCTTAAAGAAGCATTATCAAATTTACCGGCAATACCAAATCCAATTTCTCTCCAGGTTGATGGCACAATACTACCATCGCTACTTGGGCGTTCAACCCCATTAAAAGTGGTTGGTTCGTGGTATTCATTTACTATTCCCATAGGCACCAACATTAATCCAGCACGTAAGTTGACATTATCACTTAAGGTATATTGCAAAAATGCTTGTTCAACGAATACCTCCTCAACATGTTCCAACTCAACTTCGGTCACAAATTGTACTTTATCATTAAATTTATAACCAAAGAGTAATACTAAACGCTGTACATCCAATTCGCCGTTATCACCTTCGGGTTGATTGTATGTAATTTCTCCGTAACCTCCAACCGTAACGCCCGAACTGACATTGCCCGAGAGAATGCGCTGGGCAGCATTCTGCTGATTTTGAGGATTGATATTCAAAGAATCTGAAACTGTTTGCGAGAAAGCAAATGCCGTCATTAAACTGGCAGCAAATAAGGATATTTTTTTCATTTTAATTATTGTTCTTATTTAGACTTGTTTTAAATAATGAATTAATTCAGTTGCAAAAATAAGACTGAATTTTAAATCTGCAAAGCATTATTTAGAATAATTTTAAATAATTTTTAAGAACTATTTTAACACATTGAATGAAAGAAACTTATAACTAAAAATTAACTGTATGTGGAAAATAATTTGGAAGCTTCACCAAACGCGCGGTCAAAATTCAACATGTTGAATGTAAAATTCTGATCAGTATTAAAATAGGACAGCAATTTTTCTGTTGGCATATTACCTGTGAGTTCATCCTTTGCCATCGGGCAACCACCAAAGCCCTGAATGGCACCATCAAAACGTCTGCATCCAGCTTTGTAGGCTGCATCCACCTTTTCAAACCAAGTGGATGGTGTGGTATGTAAGTGCGCACCAAACTCAATGCTTGGATATTTTGGAATCAAATGGGAAAATAGGTAGTCTATAGTTTCAGGGTCAGAACTGCCAATGGTATCGCTCAACGACAGGATATTAACACCCAAATTGGATAAACGCTCAGTCCAATTTCCCACAATGTCGACATTCCAAGGATCGCCATACGGATTTCCAAACCCCATGGAAATATAAACCACGACTTCCATGTTTGCAGAATCTGCAATCTCCAAAATTTCGTTCAATGTGACCTCCGACTGTGCTATTGTTTTGTGGGTATTTCGCATTTGAAAGTTCTCTGAAATCGAAAAGGGATAGCCCAAATAGTCAATTTGTGAATATTGTGAAGCGTCAATCGCACCTCTGGTATTGGCAATAATGGCCAAAAGTTTGCTGGAAGTGTTTGATAAATCCAATCCTGATAACACTTCTGCCGTATCTGCCATTTGCGGAATAGCTTTTGGAGACACAAAACTTCCAAAATCGATAGTGTCAAAACCTACAGGTAATAACGATTGAATGTATCTTACTTTGGATGCTGTAGGAATAAAGTCCTTTATGCCTTGCATGGCATCTCGGGGGCATTCTATGATTTTGATTCCACTCACAACCTCAAAAATAGGAATATTTAATCGTTGGTCGAAAAATATTTTCCATCTGTTATCTTTTTACCATAATTATGCATATTTTTCAAAAACTTAATTCATATAATTCTTTTGAAGTTTTGATAAAACCAGTCATCTCATCTTTGGACATTCAAACAGTGGCCCATTTGGCCCATAAAATTTGGAACCAACACTATGTCCCCATAATTGGCCAACAACAGGTCGATTATATGTTGGGCAAGTTTCAAGATGCTGAAGCCATAAAACATCAAATGGAAAATGATTATGAATATTTTATTATATATCATCAAAAAAACCCTTGTGGTTATCTGGCATTGGTTCCCAACACGGTTGACAAGAAAATGATGGTAAGCAAAATCTATGTCGATTCTGATTTTAGAAACTTGAAACTGGGATCTCAGCTATTGGATTTTTCAATTGAAGAAGCTAAAAATAGAGCTTTTAAAAGTATTTGGCTGACCGTTAACAAAAATAACAGAAAGTCTATCGAATGGTATCAAAATAAGGGGTTTTCAATAAAAGAAAACATAAAAATTGATATCGGGAACGGTTTTGTGATGGATGATTACCTGATGGAACTGTCCTTACTTTCTTGAGCCAATAATGCCTTATTGATATCCCAAATAAGCTTTGGCCCTTCATAAATAAATCCTGTGTACAATTGAATCAAATCGGCCCCGGCATCCAATTTTTCCAATGCATCTTCAACGGAATGGATGCCTCCCACTCCAATAATTGGAAACGCTTTGTTACTTTTTTCAGATAAAAACCGGATGACTTCAGTTGAACGATCCCTTAAAGGTTTTCCGCTCAATCCTCCCGTTTCGTTCCTGTTTTCAGATTGTAAAACTTCCCTAGAAATCGTGGTGTTTGTGGCTATCACTCCATCAATTTTGGTGTCCTTAACAATACTTATAATATCCAACAATTGTGCATTGGTTAAATCCGGTGCAATCTTGAGTAAAATAGGTTTTGGGTTTTTGGCCTTAGTGTTTTCATTCTTTAAAACCTGTAAAAGTTGGGTTAAGGGCTTCTTATCTTGAAGTTCACGCAAGTTTGGCGTATTGGGTGAGCTCACATTGACCACAAAATAATCCACATGATCAAATAAGGCATTAAAACAAATTTTGTAATCCTCTACAGCATTTTCATTGGGTGTCGCTTTGTTTTTGCCAATATTTCCACCTATTAAAACCCCTGAATTCTTTTTTAAATGTTCAACCGCTTCAGTAACTCCTCCATTGTTAAAACCCATTCTATTGATGATGGCTTGATCTTCTTTTAATCTGAACAGGCGCTTTTTGGGGTTTCCATCTTGGGGTTTTGGGGTCAAGGTCCCTATCTCAATAAAGCCAAAACCAAGGTTACTCAATTCGTTAAACAATGTCGCATCTTTATCAAAACCCGCAGCCAAACCAACAGGGTTTTTGAACGTCAATCCAAATAGATTTTTTTCCAATCGCTTATCTTCAACAAGATATATTTTTTTTAACAAAGCAGATATTCCGGGGATTTTACATGCCAATCGAATCAGGGAAAATGTAAAGTGATGAATTTTTTCAGGGTCAAAGAGAAAAAAAAGAGGTCGGATTACAGCTTTGTACATGCGCGATCATTTGTGCAAAAGTAGTTTTAAATAAAAAATCAAACAATTCAAAAAACAAAATAATTTTAAGTAGTATTTTTGAAGTGTCATATCTTTATAGTTAAAAAGCCATCAATATGTTAGATAAACAACACATTATCAACCGATTTATAAGCTATGCCACCGTGGATACAGAATCAGATCCAAATTCTGAAACCACTCCCAGTACAAAAAAGCAATGGGATTTGGCCAACGCCTTGGTTAAAGAATTAAAGTCCATTGGTATGACCGATGTAACCATTGATGATAATGCCTACATTATGGCAACATTGCCAAGCAATGTGGAGCATAAGGTCCCAGTTATCGGATTTATATCCCATTTCGACACGTCTCCCGACTTTACAGGAGCCAATGTAAAACCGCAAATTGTAGAAAATTATAATGGAAAAGATATTGTTTTAAATGCTGAAAAACAGATTATTTTATCTCCAGATTACTTTGAAGATTTGTTGCACTACAAAGGCCAAACACTGATCACTACAGATGGTACAACCCTTTTGGGTGCCGACGACAAAGCCGGCATCACCGAAATTGTTTCGGCAATGGAATATTTGATACAACATCCCGAAATTAAACATGGCACCATCAAAATAGGCTTTAC
>DASWKU010000474.1:0-11061 GCA_036396455.1 Flavobacteriaceae bacterium | reverse complement strand
TGCAATATGCAAGTAATTTTGGTGGATTGGTGATGTCATTTCCCCAAGATCCAAAAATTTCCGGTTTGGGTGTCATGAACGAAAACAAAACAAGTACTTCTCTTGGACTTAAAGGAAATCCGGCTTTGGCAGAGGAACTACAAATATCCAGAGATATCTTTCTTTTGGAATATACCGGCGGTAAACTGCATATTCCAACCATCTCGACTGCGAAATCTGTAGAGTTGATCAGAAAAGCAAAACAAAACAGGCTAAATATAAGTTGTAGTGTGGCCATTCATAATTTGTTATTTACAGATGAATCGCTTTCAACATTCAACACTAATTATAAAGTGTTGCCCCCATTGCGTTCGCAAACCGATATTGAAGCTCTAATTGAGGGCTTAAAAGACGGAACCATTGATATGGTGACCAGCGACCACAACCCAATAGATATTGAACATAAAAAGATTGAGTTCGATTTTGCCAAATATGGCACTATTGGTTTGGAAACTGCTTTTGGAGCCTTGCAACATTGCTTTACACTTAAAAAAACCATCGAGTTTCTCACAAAAGGCAAAGAACGTTTTGGAATTGAATCAAAGCCCATAAGTGTTGGAAACATAGTAGAATTAACGTTGTTCAATCCCAGTGAAACCTATACGTTTACAAAAGAACACATAATCTCAACCTCTAAAAATAGTATGTTCGAAAATTTCCAACTTAAAGGAAAAGTTTATGGCATTATTGCCAAAAATCAAGTTGTGTTAAATTAAAAAAAATGACTGAACAAGAAATACAAGAGGGAAAAACGCTGGCCATTGTTTCATATTTTACATTTGTAGGATTGATCATTGCCATCATCATGAATCTTGAAAAAAGAAATCCCTTTACTTATTTTCATGCAAGACAAATGTTGGGATTGATCATCATGCTGTTGGTTTCAAATGTTTCTGAAAAATATATCAACAGTTGGTTGGGCACTATTTTCTGGACGATCACTTTTGTGAGTTGGCTTTACGGGTTGTATACAGCTTCAAAAGGTGAGAGTAAGCCTATTCCGGTAGTTGGTGAATTGTTCCAGGATTGGTTTAGAAAAATCAATTAACCATTTATGCCCAACTTAAGTTTGTACCACATTACGAGGCCTTCCTCATTAGAAGAAAATGCACCTTTATTGATTATGCTTCACGGTTATGGCAGTGATGAAAACGATTTGTTCTCATTTGCATCAGAGCTTCCCAAGGAATTGTTCATCATTTCGGTTAGGGCCCCTTATCCAATGCAACCCTTTGGAAATGCTTGGTATGCCATCCATTTTGATGCGGTACAAAACAAGTGGAACGACATCAATCAGGCCATTGAATCCCGTGATTTGATTGCCAATTTTATTGATGACACCTGTTCAACCTATCCTGTAAATAAAAATAATGTTACGCTTTTGGGGTTTAGTCAAGGGACCATTTTAAGCTATGCCGTTGCGCTCACCTATCCGGAAAAAGTAAAGAATGTCATTGCGTTAAGTGGTTATATCAGTGAAGATATGCTACCAGAAGATATTGGGAACAAGGATTATTCACATCTCAATTTTTATTGTTCGCATGGAAGTTTGGATCAAGTTATTCCTGTGGAATGGGCTAGAAAAACGCCAAGTTTTCTAAACAAACTGAATATTGAACACGTCTATTCCGAATTCCCTGTAGGCCATGGTGTTGCGCCTCAAAATTTTTATGAATTTAGACGTTGGTTGGAACCCTTGATTCAGTGATTCTTAATGGTAGAGTAAATAATCCAAAAGTTTGAATTTCAATTCTTGCTTGTCCACAATCTCATAATTTAATAGCATTTCTCCCCAATATTTGCCATCGGAAAAATCGGCAATAATCCATCTATTGTTAAGCAATCTTATGGAATTGATCATCATTTTATTTCCTGTCATTGAAGCGTATGGCACTAATGGGTGATCGTCACCTTCATAAACATTGAGCTTGTAAAGTTCGTCTTTGATGAAAGGGACAAGCTCTGAAATTTTATAACCTTGGTCTTCAAAATAGCTCATGGCATCATCATTGAATTCGAGGCTAAAACGCATCAACTCAAAATTTTCATCCCTTAACGTTGTAATGGAATCTTTATTTACCGTTTCCCTTTCTTCCAATTTGGTCAACTTTTTATCGTAATCTTCAATAATACTTTTGGAATTCACAAATTGAAACAAGATCAACAATAATGAAAAAATAAACAGGTACATAAAAATTCTACTTTTCATAATCTATAAGGTTATTTGTAAGTTATCGTAGGCCAAATAAACGTTTTTAGGGAGTTTTTGTTGCACAGTATCATGAAATCCCAATAAGGCGCTAATATGTGTTAGATAGGCTGTTTCAGGATTGACTTTGGCAATAAAATTTAAAGCCTCTTCCAGATTAAAATGCGAGGGATGTGGTTCTATTCTTAAGGCATTTATCACCAAAACTTTAAGGCCTTTCAATTTTTCCATTTCATCATCTTCAACTTTATTCATATCGGTCAAATATGCAAAATCCTTGAACCGATATCCAAAAACTTGAAGCTTGTCATGTATCCCATCGATGGGGACCACATCCAAATTTCCCAATTTAAAAGGTTTGTTTTCGATTTCAAATTCAGATACGCCTGGAGCTCCGGGATATTTGTCTTGAGTTTCAAAAATATAATCAAAACGTCTTTCCAAGGATTTTAGCACACGTTCATGTGCATAAATAGGAATATTTCCCTGTCTGAAAAAAAATGGCCTGATATCGTCCAATCCAGCGGTATGATCGGCATGTTCATGGGTAAAGACAATGCCATCAATTCTTTTGCATTTTGAATGGAGCATTTGTTGTCTAAAATCAGGACCACAGTCTATCACGTAGGTATAATTATCCCATTCCACTAGTACAGAAACTCTTAAACGTTTATCTTTAGGGTCATCGCTTAAACACACCGGATGATTGCTCCCTATCACAGGAATGCCTTGAGATGTACCGGTACCAAGAAATGTGACTTTCATATTATATTCAAGCGAGTTTAAATTTAAAATTTATTATGGGAAACTCATGGGTTGTGGGAGTTTTTTTTAAATATATACTCAACCATTTATTATTAAAAGATGATAAAAGTCAGAATAATTACACTTATTAATTTTTACTTTTACTAAAGCATACAAAAATATTCATAATATGATAATAGGCGTTTTAAAAGAAACCCAAAAAGGTGATAAAAGAGTAGCCATCACCCCCAAAATTGCCCAACAACTTATTGCAAAAGGATTTGAAATTAAAGTGGAAGAAGATGCGGGCGCAAATTCATCCTACAAAAATTCTGATTACAGTAAAGCAGGGGCACTTATTAGAACCAAACAAGACCTATTTAACAATACGGACATCTTGATCAAGATTAACCCTTTTGACAATAAGGAATTGAAAAAACTGAAAAAAGGTCAGATTATAATGGCCCAACTGTTTCATAAATCACATCCTAATGACATGGAAATCATTGCGGAACGCGGAGCTACGGCCTTCTCAATGGATGCCATGCCCCGAATTTCAAGAGCGCAGGACATGGATGTTTTAAGTTCCCAAAATAATTTAGCGGGTTATAAAGCGGTTATCAAAGGGGCTTACGAAATGACCAAAATATTTCCGTTAATGATGACTGCTGCCGGTACCATTTCACCGGCAAGGGTTTTGGTCTACGGTGTTGGAGTTGCGGGCTTGCAGGCCATTGCCACAGCCAAACGATTGGGAGCTATTGTAGAGGCTACAGATATTAGGACCGAAACCAAAGAACAGGCCGAATCTTTGGGTGCCAAATTTATTCAGGTTGATAATAATGGTGAAGAAAACGGAGGTGTTTATGCCAAAGTGGCCTCGGAAGATTATGCCAGACGCCAAAAAGAAGCGGTTGATAAATCGTTGTTCAAAGCAGATTTGGTCATCACGACAGCAATGGTACCGGGAAGAACGTCCCCAATATTAATTAGGGAAGATCAGGTAAAAAATATGCAAAACGGTGCCGTTGTCATAGATTTAGCAGCGGCACAGGGTGGAAATTGTGAACTCAGCGTTATGAACAAAACCATAATAAAACATGGTGTAAAAATCATTGGGACTACCATAGCGCCCCAAAGCGTATCTACCAACGCCAGTGATCTTTATGCAAAAAATACATTCAATTATTTGGTGCATTTAACTGAAGGCAATCAATTCAAATGGGATTTGGAAGACCAAATTACAGATGAAACTTTGATTGTTTACAATGGAAAAATTAGACAGAACGGAAAGGTTAAACAAGAAGTAGAAATATCATAAAACATGACTGAATTAATAGATTTCATAAGCAATAATATCCAAATGATTTATATCGTCATACTGATGATATTTGTTGGAGTTGAAGTTATTGGTCACGTACCCGCAGTTTTACATACCCCTTTAATGTCGGGTGCAAACGCAATACATGGCGTGGTAATTATTGGTGCCATTTTGGTAATGTTGAGAACTGAGCCTGATAATATTTTGGCACAATCCCTTGGATTTGTGGCTGTTTTATTGGGTACGTTAAACGTTGTCGGTGGTTTTGTAGTTACCGATCGCATGTTGGAAATGTTTAAAAAGAAAAAATAATGGACTATATATTCAGCCTTGAGTTTATTTATTTAGTGGCATCTATAACCTACGTTCTTGGATTAAAAATGTTGGGACATCCAGAAACTGCAAGAAGAGGCAATCTCATTGCAGCTACGGGCATGACAATGGCAATATTGGGAACCCTGTTTTTATATAAGGGAGAAGTGGCAATGCACACCTATGTATTGATAGGGATAGCAATTCTAATTGGTACCATCAGTGGTTGGGCAATTGCCAAAAAAGTGGCTATGACCAAAATGCCAGAATTGGTCTCCCTATTTAATGGTATGGGAGGAGCAAGTGCGGCATTGATAGGATTGATAGAGTTTAAACATTATTTTGGGGAAACCCTATCCACTGTTACCATTTTGGCCAGTGTCATTATCGGGAGTATATCGTTTGCCGGAAGTATGATAGCCTGGGGCAAATTAAACGGCACAATAAAGAAACCACTGCGCTTGCCAAAATACAATATGCTCAATAATCTTATTATTATAGGTTTAATTCTATTTGCGACCTTTATGATTTGGATCGGGACCGGAAGCCAATTATTATTATATATCCTATTTTTTGCTGCCTTGGCCTACGGGGTTTTATTTGTTTTACCCATTGGTGGTGCAGATATGCCGGTAGTAATATCACTTCTGAATTCCTTTACCGGATTGGCGGCGGCCCTCGGAGGTTTTTTATATGGCAATATGGTCATGTTAACAGGCGGTATTTTGGTAGGTTCAGCCGGAACGATATTAACATTTGCGATGTGCCGTGCAATGAACAGACCCCTGGCCAATGTTATTTTTGGTGGTTTTGGCGATACATCTACCGATGAAGACCAAGGTAGCTCAGGTTCAGTAAAAGGATACATAAAAAAGACCACGGTGAGCGATGTGGCCATATTGATGAATTATTCCCAAAGAATAATTCTTGTCCCCGGCTATGGTCTGGCAGTGGCTCAGGCTCAACATGCCATTCACGAGTTAGAACAATTGCTTGTTAGCAAGGGTATTGAAGTAAAATATGCCATTCATCCAGTAGCTGGACGTATGCCTGGGCACATGAATGTTTTACTGGCCGAAACCAACGTGGATTATGACAAGCTGGCCGAAATGGACGCCGTTAATCCGGAATTTCAAAATACCGATGTTGTGTTTGTTGTTGGTGCCAACGACGTTGTAAATCCAGCTGCAAAAAACAATCCGAAAAGCCCTATTTATGGTATGCCAATTTTGGAAGCTGAAAATGCCAAACAAATAATAGTCAATAAAAGAAGCATGAAACCTGGGTATGCCGGTATAGAGAATGAGTTATTCTATAACCAAAAAACATCCATGCTATTTGGTGATGCCAAGTCCGTTATACAAGAACTTATTACAGAATTGAACGGCATGTAATCGTAATTCCATAAATTATTTAAGATCTTTTTTGAGGTAAAATGACTTTTTTAGTTAATTAGGCTTATTTTTTTTCTTTGCATCTTTAATTTAATACCTTTGTATTACATTTCAACCCAAGTTTAAAGATGGAAATCACTCTAAAAGGAGATAGAGAATTTGAAGAAATTCCTTCATTAAAAACCAAAGCTCTTCGTATCAATCTTAATGAAAACATTTATGGGACTTTCGCTGAAATAGGTGCTGGACAGGAAACGGTTCGGCATTATTTTAGAGCTGGAGGTGCTTCCGGTACCATTGCAAAAGCCATGTCAGCTTATGATAAGGATTTTAGTGATGCCATTTATGGGATTGAAGATGATGGACGTTACGTGACAGAGGCTAGATTGAGAAAAATGCTTTCACATGAAATAGATCTTATTGAAAAGCGGATTACTAGGGATAAACACCCTAACAAGATGTTCTTTTCGTTTGCCAATACTGTGGCTACCATAGATTTTGCCAAACAATTCAAAGGACACGGTTGGGTGGGCATAAAATATCAACTTGATTCAGACCAAGGGTATAATGAAATAGTATTGCATGTACGCTTTAAGGAAACCGATGCGCGATTGCAACAGGAAACGCTTGGTATTTTGGGCCTTAACCTAATTTATGGAGCATTTTATAAATACAATGTTCCAAAAAAATTACTTCGTTATTTATACGACCATTTAAACAAAGACCAATTAGAAATAGATACCGTTAACTTTTCGGGCCCTGCATTTAAAGATGTCGATAATCGTTTGATGAGCTTGCAATTGGTAAAAAATGGAATGACAGATGCCGTCATGTTTTCTCCAGATGGCACCAATGTGTTACCAGCACGGGAATTATACAAGAAAAATATTTTAACCCTCCGAGGAAGCTTTAGGCCTGTTACCAAGGTCAATATGGATATGTTTGAGAAATCATACAGTATGTTTCTTGAAGAAAATAGAGTGTCCAAAGAAAATACCAAAGTTATTTTTGAAATCACACTCTCAAATTTAAGAGCAGAAGGAGAAATTGATGAACAGGATTTTATGGACAGGGCAGATTTGCTATGTTCTCTAGGTCAAACGGTTCTGATTTCAAATTTTCAAGAGTATTACAGACTGGTTGAATATTTTTCCCAATACACTAAAAACCGTATGGGGCTGGCCATGGGCGTCAATAACCTAATAGATATTTTTGATGAAAAATATTACCGCCACTTAAGTGGTGGAATACTTGAGGCGTTTGGTAAACTGTTCTTTAAAGATTTGAAAGTGTATTTATACCCAATGCTCGATACTGAAACTGGAGAATTGATCAACAGTGAAAATTTAAAGGTCCATCCACGCATGAAAGAATTGTATAAGTTCTTCAAATACAATGGAAAAGTGGCTGACATTAAAGATTGTGACCCAGCTATTCTAAGTATTTTCTCCAGAGAAGTTTTGGAAAAGATTTCTGAAGGCAAAAGAGATTGGGAAAAAATGTTGCCTGAAGGTATAGCCGATTTAATTAAGGACTACCGAATGTTTGGTTATACCAGAAAACCAATAGTTTTAAGGAAAGAGCGGATCAGAAAACTATAAATTTAATTTACCCTTCCAATATTTGTAATGCATGGTCTTTGGCCTTTACGTCATCAATCACCTTTTCTATAACTCCTTGTTCATCAATGACAAAAGTTATCCTGTGAATTCCATCAAATGTTCTTCCCATAAATTGTTTTGGGCCCCAAACATCAAAAGCCTTAATAACTGCTTTATCCACATCGGCCAATAAGGGATATGGAAATTTAAATTTCTTTTTGAAATTGGATTGTTTTCTTTGGCTATCGGCACTTACTCCCAAAATCTTATACCCTCTTTCAGTCAATTCAGTATAGTGATCCCTCAAATTACAGGCTTCAACAGTACAAGTTGGTGTGTTTGCTGCGGGATAAAAAAACACGATAAGCTTTTTTCCTTTATAATCTGATAATGAAATGGTGTTACCTCTTTCATCTTTTGCCGTAAAATTTGGAGCTTGGCCTCCAGGCTTTAATTTGGTCATAATTGTTACCTTTGATGTTTTGCAAAAGTACAACTTATGACCAAACAACAAAAGGTAAAATTTGTAATTGATACCTTAAATGAACTCTATCCAACCATTCCTGTTCCGTTAGAGCACAAAGATACTTATACTTTGCTGATTGCCGTGCTATTGTCTGCCCAAAGCACCGATGTAAGGGTCAATCAGATTACTCCCATTCTTTTTGAAAAGGCAGATAATCCCCACGATATGGTGAAACTCACCGTCGAGGAAATTAGAGAAATCATAAAGCCAGTGGGGCTTTCGCCTATGAAAAGCAAAGGAATTTATGGTCTATCAAAAATTTTAATTGAGAAATATGAAGGGAAAGTGCCGAGGACTTATGAGGCATTGGAAGCCCTGCCTTCTGTTGGTCATAAAACTGCCGCTGTGGTTTTGTCACAAGCTTTTGGCATCCCTGCCTTCCCGGTAGATACCCATATCCATAGATTAATGTATCGTTGGAATTTCAGCAATGGAAAAAATGTAGTCCAAACCGAAAAAGATGCCAAACAATTATTCCCTAAATCATTATGGAACGATTTACATCTTCAAATTATTTGGTATGGACGTGAATATTCACCAGCTAGAGGTTGGGATTTAGAGAAAGACATTATTACCAAAACCATTGGCAGGACCTCTATAATTAGGGAGTATTATAAAATCAAAAAGTCCTGACGACTAACAAATCAGGACTTTTTCAAAGTTTAATTTAGAAGTGCTTCAAACTTCATTTTATTACAATTAATAACACTTAAAGCCTTTGAATAATTCAAAAGAAAATTTATGGTTTCTTCTTTTGGATTCAGGGTTTCTATTCTTTTTGGGGTTTCTGAGTAAAGTTTTGCCATTATTAAAATTTTAGGTTCATATATCGTATGAACGCAGCAAAACTTTTTTTATTGCACTAATTAGTCAAAATAATATTATTTTTTTCAATGACCTTTCTTAAATTAATGAGAGCATAGCGCATTCTTCCCAACGCAGTATTGATGCTTACTCCGGTCCGATCTGAAATTTCCTTGAAACTCAAATCATTGTACATCCGCATTACCAGTACTTCCTTTTGGTCTTCAGGCAGCTCCTCAATAAGGCGTCTGATATCAAACTCTACCTGCTCTTTTATAAGTTGTCTTTCAGCGTTTAATGAGGTGTCGCCCAAAACAGAAAAAATGCTAAACTCTCCCGAATTGTCAAATTTGGGCATGCGACTGTTTCTTCTAAAATGGTCAATGACCAAATTATGGGAAATACGCATGACCCAAGGCAAAAATTTGCCTTCTTCATTGTACTTTCCCAGTTTGAGTGTCTTGATGACCTTTATAAAGGTGTCCTGAAAGATATCCTCGGTGATATCTCTATCAAATACTTTTGAATAAATAAAACTGTAAATTTTTTGTTTGTGTCTGTAAATTAATATCGAAAGTGCATTTTCATCACCATCAATATAATTTCTTACTAGAACGGCATCAGTGATAAGTTCGTGTCTCATAATTATTACTTTAAACGGCATAGAAGCAGTAGTCTTCTTAGCTTGGGGTTAATTTTAAAGTAATATTATGTTATAGGCGAATGATTTTTAAATGTTTATGAACCAAATATAACAACAATCATTCCTAAAATGCAAAAAAAACTTCTAAAATTTAACATTTTATTGCACAATAAACTTTTTTTCAAGATGAAATACTTATGGTATCTTTGCAAATCTTTAAGAACTTAAACTCTATGGCAATCAATATTTCTGAAGTAAATCCTAAACAAAATATCATTATTAAAGGGGCAAAACTGCACAATTTAAAAAATATAGATGTGGTCATCCCCCGAAATAAATTGGTGGTCATTACAGGATTATCGGGCTCAGGAAAATCAAGTTTGGCTTTTGATACGTTATATGCTGAAGGCCAACGCCGTTATGTTGAAAGTCTATCGAGCTATGCACGCCAGTTTTTGGGACGCTTAAATAAGCCAAAGGTCGATTATATAAAAGGCATTGCTCCTGCTATAGCCATTGAGCAAAAAGTAAATTCAACAAATCCACGTTCCACTGTTGGGACAACCACCGAAATTTATGACTATTTAAAATTGCTCTTTGCCAGAATTGGTAAAACCTACTCGCCTATTTCCGGAAAATTGGTCAAGAAGCACACGACTTCAGATGTTGTTTCTCATATTAAAAAATTGAATGAAGGAGAGAAATTGTTACTGCTCTCCCCCATCTTTTTAGAAAATGGACGTACCGTTGTCGATAAACTTAAAGTATTGCAGCAACAAGGGTATGCCAGAGTTAAATATAACGACGATGTTCTGCGGATTGAAGATGCTTTTGAAAAAGATTTTAATAAGAACCTGTATCTTGTTGTTGACAGAATTATTGCCAAGCATGGTGAAGACTTTTACAATCGTTTGGCTGATGCTATTGAAACCGCTTTTTTTGAAGGCAAAGGAACATGTATCATTGAATCGCTTTCCAATAACAAACAACTGGCTTTCAATAATAAATTTGAATTGGACGGCATGACATTTTTGGAACCCAATGTGCATTTGTTCAGCTTTAACAATCCTTATGGTGCCTGTCCAAAATGTGAAGGTTATGGAGATGTGATCGGTATTGATGAAGATCTGGTGATTCCAAATACCGGATTGTCCATTTATGAAAAGGCAATTTTTCCATGGCGTGGCGAAAGTATGAGCTGGTATCGGGACCAACTGGTGAACAATTCACATAAGTTCGATTTTCCAGTTCATAAACCCTATTTTCAATTGACCGATGCCCAAAAACAATTGGTTTGGGACGGCAACGAAAATTTTGAGGGCCTAAATTCTTTTTTTGAAGAATTGGAAGCAAAAGCCTATAAGATTCAAAATCGGGTGATGTTGTCGCGATATAGAGGCAAGACCAAATGTAATGTATGCCACGGCAAACGTTTACGGCCAGAAGCCAATTACATAAAAATTGGTGG
>DASWKU010000473.1:0-1689 GCA_036396455.1 Flavobacteriaceae bacterium | reverse complement strand
GAAGAAATCTTCATTCCATCCTTTAGGATTAGAGGCAAAGAATGAAGATTCATATCCATATTAATTTCAAAATTATCAAAATGCACAACGGGTAAATCCTATATATTTCTAGTTATATCAAATTGTTCCAAATAATCAGCCACCCGACGTAAAAAACTACCTCCTAAATAGCCATCAACCACACGATGGTCAAAGGACAATGATAGGTACATCATACTCCTAATGGCAATTTCATCACCTTTCTCGGTTTCGATAACTTCTGGTCTTTTTTTAATTATTCCCAAGGCCAAAATGGCGACTTCGGGTTGATTAATGATTGGAGTTCCCATGATGCTTCCAAAAGTCCCAACATTTGAAATGGTAAAGGTGCCACCTTTAATATCGTCGCTCGACAATTTATTGGTCGTGGCCCTTTCAACTAAATCATTAACTATTGAAGCCAATTCATTTAGGCTTTTTTGATCTGCATTTTCTATCACAGGAACTATCAGATTTCCACTAGGCAAAGCGGTCGCCATGCCTATATTAACTTCATGTTTAATGATTATGGTATTTCCATCAACAGAAGCATTGATATTTGGAAAATCCTTGATGGCCTTTGCCACGGCTTCAACAAACAATGGCGTAAAGGTCAATTTTTCCCCATATGTCTTCTGAAAGGTATCCTTATGTTCATTTCGCCAATTGACCATATTGGTTACATCGGCTTCCACATAAGCAGTTACATGTGGTGAAGTATGTTTGGAATATACCATGTGGTCGGCAATCATTTGGCGCATGCGATCCATTTCAATTACTTTACCCTTTCCTTTATCGAACTTCAATTGTGGAATATGAAATGCTGTAGGGTCCTGAACAACGGTTTGGGAAAACTTATAGGGCCTTCCGTCGTTGATGTATTGAAACACATCGCTTTTGCGCAATCTGCCTTCTTCCCCCATGGCAGGAATTCGAGCCAATTCCTCAAAGCCAATGTGATGTTCTTTTGCTATTTTAATGATTAACGGTGAAAAGAATGTATTCGAATTTGAAGCTGAAAAAGAAGTTGAATTTGAAGGTATTTGGACTGTTTTTGATTTTAAAGCAATATTCTCCTTATTGTGAGATTCCTTCCCCCGAGTACTCGGGACCGGAATGACAGGATTGTTTTTTTGATTTAAAAAAGTATCAGTAACTTCCATTACCGCAATAATTTCCCCAACTGGAACGACATCTTTTGCGCGAAACAACACTTTTGTCAATATTCCAGAATATGGAGCAGGTATTTCATTGTCCACCTTATCCGTTGCCACTTCCAAAAGAATATCTCCCTCTTCAAAGGATTCTCCTTCTTTGACCAGCCAATTGATAATGGTTCCTTCTGTTACACTTTCACCCATTTTGGGCATCTTAAGTTCCCACGAAAGTGGGAATCTCCTCTTATCACTCATTTCTGAATTTATTGGTGTTTAAATTCGACATTCTTATGAACTAATGTTTGTTAGTTTTTTATTTAAATTTTCTCTAAACTTTAATTTGATAATCTATTTATAATCTCTTAGCTTTTCTTTTGTAAACTCACTCAATACCAAACGCCCGCTAATCTTGGCACGTTGGGTCAGTAGCATATCCCAATCTTCGGTACCTCTCCAGAACATGGTTTTCATTTCCACCATTGCCTTCGGATTATAGGTGCATAACGTTTCGGCG
>DASWKU010000472.1:0-8092 GCA_036396455.1 Flavobacteriaceae bacterium | reverse complement strand
ATCAACAACCAACAATCCTAAATCCTTAAATTTTACGGTCTTGTTCACCAATTGATGGGTGCCAATAATAATATCAACTTTACCGTTTTCCAAACCTTCCAAAGTCATTCGCCTTTCCTTGGGGGTTCTAAATCTGTTTAGATAATCCACCGTTACCGGAAAATCTTTTAATCGTTCTGTAAATGTTCTGTAATGTTGGTATGCCAGAATTGTTGTTGGGACTAGAACAGCCACTTGCTTACTATTATCTACAGCTTTAAATGCGGCACGTATAGCCACTTCTGTTTTACCAAAACCCACATCGCCACAAACCAATCTGTCCATTGGGCGTTCGCTTTCCATGTCTACTTTTATGTCGGCCGTCGCAGTACTTTGATCTGGAGTGTCCTCATAAATAAAAGAGGCTTCCAGTTCAAGCTGCATATAGCTATCGGGATGGTATTGATGGCCTGTTTCCAACTTGCGTTTGGCATAAACCTGTATGAGGTTAAAGGCAATTTCCTTGACCCTCGATTTGGTTTTTTGTTTGAGATTTTTCCAAGCAGTACTTCCAAGCTTATAGATTTTTGGAGGCTTTCCATCCTTTCCATTAAACTTGGTGATTTTATGGAGCGAATGAATGCTTAAATAAAGGATGTCACGTTCGCCATAAATCAATTTTATAGCTTCCTGTTTTTTGCCTTCAACCTCTATTTTTTGAAGGCCACCAAATTTTCCAATGCCGTGATCGATATGTGTAACATAATCCCCAATTTCCAAATTGGTAAGCTCCTTTAAGGTAATGGCCTGTTTTTTGGCATACCCATTTTTAAGATGGAACTTGTGATAGCGTTCAAAAATCTGATGGTCGGTATAACAAACGATGTTATGATCGTGGTCAATAAACCCTTGATATAGAGGGAGAACAATGGTTTTATAGTGTATGTCTTGTTCGACATCATTTCGATTGGGCTCAATGCAGGCCTCAAAAATGTCATGAAAGCGTTTGGCCTGTTGTTCACTTACACAAGCAATATAATTGGTGTACCCTTTATTGTGATTAGTGTTTAAATCTTCAATTAACAAATCAAATTGTTTGTTAAACGAAGGTTGAGGCGACATGTTAAAGCCAATAGTTTCTTTGGAGAACAAGGATGAACTTCCAAATTCAACCAAAGTGAAATCCAGTAATTGTCTTTTCAGCATTTCTGAATTGCAAAACAATGCTTCAGGGGAAGCGTGTTTCAGTTCAGAAGATAAGGATTTAAAAGCTTCAACAGCTTTAGTGTAAAAATCATCAATCCTTGAAAACAAGAGCTCTGAATTTTTTGTGAACACTATGGTCTTTGAAGCGACATACTCCAAAAAACTTTGCCTTTTCTCCTGTAAAAATTTATTGGCAACGTTGGGGATGATGTCTATTTTTTTAATTTGGGACGTTGACAATTGCGTTTCCACATCAAAGGTTCTAATGCTGTCAATATCATCGCCAAAAAACTCAATTCTATAAGGTTCATCGTTTGAAAAGGAAAACACATCAACAATGCCGCCTCTAACCGAAAATTCTCCCGGTTCCGAAACAAAATCAACACGCTTAAATTGGTATTCGAACAATACTTCATTTACAAAATCAATCGACAAATGGTCGCCTACCGAGATTTTCAGGGTATGTTTTTCCAGTTCTTTTCTGGTCGCTACTTTTTCAAATAATGCATCGGGATAGGTAACAATAATCGCCGATTTTTTACGGGAATTGATCCGATTTAAAACTTCAGCCCGCAACAGCACATTGGCATTGTCGGTTTCCTCTCCCGAAGCGTCGGGATGGTAAGGCCTCCTATAGCTTCCGGGGTAAAACAAAACATCTTTTTCGTTGTGCAAAAGCTCCAGATCATTGAGATAAAATGCAGCTTCTTCCTTGTCATTAAAAATGAGCAAAAAAGGAGTGTCCGCTTGCTTGAAGGCTTCGATTAAAACAAAAGATAAAGAAGAGCCAATAAGCCCTTTTAAATGTAGTTTATTTTTGGATTGGGCAATGGTATTTTGCAGATTTTGCGCTTGCAAAACCTGTGCATAAGGTTGCGAGAGAATTGTTTTACTCAAGACAAGATATTTTGTGCAAATATAAAATTTTGTCAGGGAGTTTATTGATAAAAACTATTATTAAAATTATATTTGTACGGTATATTAAACAGGTGTTATGTCGATTTTAGAATTATTTGATAGTGGATTCAAAAAACGTAATGAAGATCATTTTGCAGCCATTGTAAGAGTGGCCATGGATGACGGCATTATTTCAAAACAAGAAAAGGAATTTATAGATAGATTGGCCAGGAATTTAGAAATTAGCCCAGCAGAATACAAACAGATTTTAAAAGATTATAAGTCCCATCCTATCAATCCTCCAACCTCTTACGATAGACGTTTGGAACGACTTTACGATTTGGCAAGAATGGTTTATGTGGACCACATTAAAGGGGAACATGAAGAAATCATCCTTAGAAAAATTTGTGTGGGTTTAGGATTTTCTCATGAAAATGTAAAGTATATTGTCGATAAGGCCTTAACTTTAGTAGGAAATGGTGTTGATCTCGATACCTTTATGGAAGAAATTAAAAACATGAACAGATAAATCAAGTCTGTTGAATAATATTAGGGAAGGGGCTTTTATTAAGTTCCCTTTTTTTATGCCATAGATTTTAGCATAAATTCTTCAGCTTTTTCCACCATGTTTTTGCTGCCACAAAAGAATGGAACACGTTGGTGTAGCTCGGTGGGTTCAATATCCAAAATTCTTGTAAACCCATCACTTGCTTTTCCGTTGGCCTGTTCGGCAATAAACGCCATGGGATTGCATTCGTAAAGTAGGCGAAGTTTACCCGCTTCATTTAGTGAGCTTTTAGGATACAAATAAATACCGCCCTTAATCATGTTTCTATGAAAATCGGAAACCAAGGAGCCGATGTATCGGCTTGTGTAGGGCCTGTCTCCTTCTTCCATTTGGCAATATTTTATATAGTTTTTCACCCCTTGCGGAAAGTGAATGTAGTTGCCTTCATTGACAGAATAAATTTTACCATCTATTGGGTATTCCATGTTAGGATGGGACAAATAAAAGGTGCCGATGGCAGGATTCAAGGTAAAACCATTGACGCCTGCTCCAGTGGTGTAAACAATCATGGTTGAAGTCCCATAGATCACATAGCCAGCCGCAACTTGTTGATTCCCCCTTTGAAGAAAATCCTTTAAAGTGACGGGAGTGCCAACAGGAGTGATGCGCCTATAAATTGAAAAAATGGTCCCAACAGAAACGTTCACATCTATATTGGAAGAACCATCCAGGGGGTCGATCAAGACCACATATTTATTTTGATGGTTTTCATCTTGGCTATTTATAGCAATAAAATCGTCTTCTTCTTCACTTGCAATGCCGCAAACTATATTTCTATTGATAAGGGTTTGAATAAATTTTTGGTTGGCGTAAACATCCAGTTTTTGTTGGTTTTCCCCCTGTATATTAACCTCTCCGGCAGTGCCAATTATATCGACCAAACCCGCTTTATTGACTTCATGATTGACCACCTTGGCCGCTAACCTGATGGAATTGATTAAACTGGAAAGCTCACCTGAACTATATTTGAAAGCGGATTGATTCTCAATAATAAATTCACCTAAAGTTTGATTGGTATGGGACATGTGGCTTTTGGAGTTTGTTTGCGCAAATATCTTACATTTTTTAGGGAACTACAACGTTTTCGTAAAATATTGATTTAAAAAGATCATCAAGTTTAAGTTATATTTGACCCATATTTTCAAAACATGGGTTTTACGATAAGAAAGGCTAAAAAAGAGGATATGGGTGAGGTTCTAAACCTCATCAAAGCACTGGCGATTTTTGAGAAGGAACCCGATGCGGTCGAGATCACCGAAACCTATTTGCAGGAAAAGGGCTTTGGTGAACACCCCTCATTTCAATGTTTTGTGGCTGAAAAAGACAAAAGCATTGAAGGGATTGCTTTGGTCTATAAGCGTTTTTCAACTTGGAAAGGTGAAGTTTTGCATTTGGAGGACTTAATTGTAAATCGTGAGATGAGGGGAAAAGGTTTAGGAGAGGCATTGCTCAACGAGGTAGTAAAATATGGGAGTCAATTGGGAGTAAAACGAATTAGTTGGGAGGTTTTGGATTGGAACACACCTGCAATCACATTTTATGAAAAAAAAGGAGCAATTGTGATGCGCGACTGGAATGTCGTTCAATTGGACGAGCAAGGAATTAAAAATTATTTATCAAAATTATAACATGCGGGTATTCAAATTTGGTGGAGCATCTATAAAAGATGCCGATGGAGTTAAAAATATGGCTTCGGTATTAAAAAAAGTAGGTTATGACAATACGTTGATTGTGGTTTCAGCAATGGGAAAAACTACAAATGCTTTGGAAAACGTCATCCATAATTATTTTCATAATAAGGGAGAATTGCAAAGCTCACTTCAAGAAGTAAAAAAATATCACAATGCCATTTTATTGGACCTATTTGACAACGAACAGCATTTGGTTTTTAAAAAGATAGCTGGATTGTTTGACGAACTCTCAGGGTTTTATGGCCGAAACAAATCGCCTGATTACAATTTTGTGTATGACCAAACCATAGGCTATGGTGAATTGGTTTCGACTGTTATCATAAGTGAGTACCTTAACCAAATTGGGTTAAAAAACAATTGGATTGATGTACGTGAACTTATTAAAACCGATAATTATTATAGAAGGGCCAATATCAATTGGGAGGAGACACAAACCCAAATTACTTCAAAGTTTGACAAAGGTAGCCTAAATGTGACTCAAGGTTTTTTGGGAAGCGACCCGAATAATTTTACAACCACACTAGGGAGGGAAGGGAGTGATTATACAGCGGCAATTTTTGCTTACTGCCTGAATGCAGAAAGTGTAACGATTTGGAAAGATGTTCCAGGAATTTTGAATGCCGACCCGCGCTACTTTGAAAATGCGCAGTTGCTCAACAAAATTTCGTACCGGGAGGCCATTGAGTTGGCTTTTTACGGGGCTTCAGTAATTCATCCCAAAACCTTGCAGCCATTGCAGGGCAAAGAGATTCCTTTATTTGTAAAATCCTTTTTAAAACCCGAGAACCCTGGTACAATGGTGGGCAAAGGCATAGGTTTGGAACCTGATGTTCCTTGTTTTATTGTAAAAAAAGAACAGGTATTGATTTCGTTGTCCTCCTTGGATTTCTCCTATATCGTCGAAGAAAACATCAGTGAGATTTTTAACCTTCTGCACCAATACAAAATGAAGGTTGATGTCATTCAAAATTCGGCCATTAGTTTTTCGGTATGTGTTGATAATATCTATAACAACCTTGAAAAATTGATTCAGCATTTAAAGGCAAAGTTCAAGGTCGATTATCAAGAACATGTTTCCCTTTATACCATTAGGCATTACAATGACAAGGCCATCAAACAATTGGAGGCCGATAAAACCGTTCTGTTAAAACAATTGACACAAGGCACAGTACAAATAGTAACTAAATAAACAATTTAGTACTTTTACACTCATGACCAAACAACAAGATACAGGACTGGTAACGGCTAAAGAAGTTGCTAAAGCCATACAATTGGATAAATATGGGTTTATTGGCACTTTTATTGGGTGGTTGTTGATGAAACTTCTAAAAATATCTACACTAAATAGAATTTACAAGCGCAATAAACACCTGGAAGAACTGGAGTTTTTAAATGGTATTTTAGACGATTTTCAAATTAAGTTTGAAATCCCCGAAGAAGATTTAAAACGCTTGCCCAAAGAGGGAGCCTATATTACAGTGTCCAATCATCCGTTGGGCGGAATTGACGGGATTTTACTTTTGAAGCTGATGCTCGAACAGCGCAAGGACTTCAAAATTATTGCCAATTTTTTGTTGCACCGCATAGAACCGTTGAAGCCTTTTATTATGCCGGTAAATCCATTTGAAGACCGAAAGGATGCCAAATCCAGTATTATGGGATTTAAAAATTCAATACTACATTTAAAGGAAGGACATCCTTTGGGGATTTTTCCGGCCGGAGAGGTATCCACGTATCGCTATGGAAAATTGGTCATAGACAGACCCTGGGAAGAAGCTGCCATGAAACTGGTCCAGAAGGCAGAAGTTCCTGTTGTTCCTATCTATTTTCATGCTAAAAACAGTAAGTTGTTTTATAAGCTCTCCAAAATCAGTGATACCTTTAGAACCGCGAAATTGCCCTCAGAATTGTTGACCCAAAAACACAGGATAATAAAAGTTAGGATTGGAAGGCCAATTACGGTTAACGACCAAAAAGAGCATACCACTTTGGAAGACTATTCAGAGTTCATTAGAAAAAAAACCTATATGCTTTCCAATTCATTTGACAGAAAGGGAAATTTATTGGATAATATTCAATCCACCTTAAAAGTTCCGAAACCCCCCAAACGGATTGTGACCCCTGTGGGTTCTGATGCCATGTGTAAAGAAGTTGAAGCCTTGCGAAAAGGTGATCACCGATTATTGGTAAGTAAGAATTACGAAGTGTTTTTAACGGAAGCTAAACGTATCCCAAACATTTTGCGCGAAATTGGACGATTGCGCGAAATCACCTTCAGGGAAATAGGTGAAGGCACCAATGAAGCCATCGATCTGGACCATTTTGACACCTATTACCATCACATGTTTTTGTGGGACAACACCTCCAATCAAATTGCTGGAGCTTATAGGATGGGACTGGGATCCAAGATTTTTGCAGCCTATGGGATTGATGGATTTTACCTTCAGGATCTATTCCGTTTTGAACCCGAACTCTATAAAATGATGAGTGAGTCCATCGAGATGGGGCGAGCCTTTATCATTAAAGATTACCAACAAAAACCGATGCCCTTATTTTTACTTTGGAAAGGGATTGTGCACACCACGCTACGTTTTCCGGAACATAAGTATCTTATTGGCGGTGTAAGTATCAGCAATCAGTTCACCAATTTCTCAAAATCGTTGATGATCGAGTTTATGAAGTCCCACTATTACGACCCTTATGTGGCACAATATGTCCATCCAAAAAAGGAGTTTAAAGTAAAACTGAAGGATGCCGACAAGGATTTTGTATTTGATGAAACCGAAGCAGACCTTAACAAGTTTGATAGAATTATTGATGAGGTTGAACCCGGGAGTTTGCGTTTACCGGTATTGATCAAAAAATACATCAAACAAAATGCAAAAGTAGTGGCCTTTAATGTGGACCCCTTGTTCAATAATGCTGTGGATGGCCTAATGTATATCCGAATTGCCGACTTACCAGAAAGTACTGTTCGCCCCGTTATGGAAGAATTTCAGGCCGAACTGGAGCGGAAGTTTACCAATAGCGAAGAAAGTTTAGATGCCTAAATAGGTTTCAACAACGGTTTCAAAGGTTGCAATGCCAGTGGCAATGCCTTCTCCATATATTTTGGAAACGCTTTCCCAATCGGTTTTAAAGAATGGTCTAACAACAATTTCCATCAGAGGCACAACATGGTTCTAAATTTGAAGCTACAGATGTTGATACTTCTGTCGCACCACAAGTTTCTTTGGCTTTGCAATCTGTTTTTTCAATGGCCAATTTAACAATTAGGTTTTGCCCAACAACATCATAATCGTTCACAAAAAGCTGTGCTGTATGGAATGAAGTATTGCTATACTCAAATTTGACTTCCGAATCCAAGTCATAAGGTTTCATCTTTCCAACTTTCTTAAGAATGGTCAGTACTTTATAAACGCTCATGTACTCGGTTTTGCCTCCCGACACTTCGAGATCATTTGGACTTTCCAAAAGCTGAACAATGGTCTCTTTCCAAAAATCGGTTTTCGAACCACAGTCCACTGAATCAATGGCGACATGTTTCACTTCAGTAATATGATAGTTGGAGCCAACCATTTGGTTCGGTACATATTCAAACAGCAATGCTTTGTCTTGATGTTGTTGCAATAGTTTAAATAAATCTTGAGTTGTCATTATTTTGTTTTTTAATTATTTAATAAAGCTCATGGCTTCAAAATATCCCATTTTAAAACGGGTATTATGTCCATAACATTTTTCACAGTTATGA
>DASWKU010000471.1:0-11872 GCA_036396455.1 Flavobacteriaceae bacterium | reverse complement strand
ATTCCATTTTTCAAGAAAATCTGGTAGTTTTTTTTCAAATGCTACTGCATCCGTGCCTGGTCTTAGTAAAACATAAGCATAAGGACTGTAATTCCCCCATTGGTCATCCAATCCTGCATTAAATTTCTTTGTAATGGTAGTCATTGAAATAATGACATTCCCTTTTATATGTGAATTCTCAGGAAAATCTTTCATGATTCCTGTTACGGTAGCTGGTTGTGGGTCTCCAAACAGTAAAATGGTTTTACCCATAGGATCTTCATCCCCAAAGTATTTTTTGGCAAGGGTTTCGGATAAAACAATACTCAATGGTTCAGATAATGCCGTTTTTGGATTTCCTTTTACCAATGGAAAATCGAACGTTGTAAAAAAATTAGGATCGGCCCACAAAACTTCAGGTTCATTAAATTTTAAATTATCTTTTGTTAAAAGAATCAAATCACCCATTACCCGTATAGCTGTTTCTACTTCAGGGAGTTCAGTTATATGAGGCGCCACAGCCCAAGCTGGCCCACTGCTATTAAGAACTTCTGTAGGTGTTTTAATATCGGCTACTACACGGTAGATACGATCGCTTTTACCATGAAAATTATCATAGCTCGTCTCAAAACTTACATAGGTAAAAATTAGAAAGCAGGCTGTCATTCCAACCATTAATCCTAAAATATTGAGAAATGAAAACAAACGATGACGCCAAAGGTTTCGGAAAGCGATTTTAAAATAATTTCTGATCATAAGTATAATTTTATTCTGTTCTTAAACTCTTACCCCGACGCTATCGGTCGGGATGAAATTTTGCTCACTCCGTTCGCAAAGATTTCACAGGATTTGCAACGGCCGCTTTGATGGCCTGGAAGCTTACGGTCAATAAGGTAATTATTAGCATAACTGATCCGGATAAAACAAATATCCACCAGGCAATAGAAGTTTTGTATGCAAAATTCTGAAGCCATGTGTCCATAAAGTAATACGCAAAGGGAGATGCTATTATAATCGCAACAAAAACCAACTTTAAAAAGTCCTTCAACAACAAATCCACGATGCTTTTTACATTGGCGCCAAGAACCTTACGAATACCTATTTCCTTAGTTCGCTGTTCTGCACTAAAAGAAACCAGACCGAACAAACCGAGACAAGAAATTAAAATAGCGATTAAGGTAAAATAACCTATTATGGAAGACAACCTGTTTTCTGCTTCGTAGTTCTTTTGAAAGTCCTCATCCAGAAAGGTAAATTCAAAAGGTTCGTTCGGATTTGTTTTCTGCCATATTGAGGTTATGGCATCCAATGCTTTTCCAACGTCTTTGCCTTTTACCTGTGCAATTATATAATTGTAGTTGCCGCCTTCATTAAGCGTAAAACCAAAAGGAGTAATTGGTTTACGTAAGTCTTCAAAATGAAAATCCCTGACAACACCAATAATATCGGCATGGTATCTTTGTCCCTCTCTATCGGTATAAATTTTCTTTCCAACGGCCTCCTGAGGCGATATGAATCCGTACATCCTCGAGGCTTCTTCATTTATAATCATGGATGTATTTTCAGAGAACTGTTTAGAAAACTTCCTTCCTGCAACAAGCTCAATATGAAGCGTTTCGATAAAACCGTAGTCTACTCTGTTGGTACGGGTATGTTTTGCATCGTCCATAGTCTGCCCTTCTTTATAAAAATTCGCGTCTTCAGGATTAAAGATTCCGGGATAATAGGCTGATGCTCCAACCGATTCAATCTCGCTTGAGTTAAGCAGTTCTGTTTTCAGTACACCATAATATGACTTGGCCGATTCACTGCGCAAGGGAATCACAATTTGTTGGTCTTTTGTAAAGCCAAGATCTTTTGTGCGCATAAAATTCATCTGATTAAAAATAATCACTGACGCTACCACAAGGATCATTGCAATGGCAAATTGAAATACAACCAACCCTTTACGCAATGATAAAGCCGCAAAGGTATTGGACAACTGTCCTTTTAAAATTTTAACCGGCTTGAAGGAAGATAAATACAAGGCCGGATAGCTTCCCGCAATTAAACCTGTTATAATGCTCAATCCCAGGAAAAACATCAGCAATCCACCTACCCGAGAAAAAGAATATGAAAATTCTTTTCCCGATAATCCTTCAAAAGCAGGGATTAACAGAAGTACCACCATTAATGCCAGTGCAAAAGCCATTAAACTTAATAAAACCGATTCAGCCAAAAATTGTTTAATCAACATGCTTCGTTGTATCCCCAGCACCTTTTTTACACCTATTTCTCTCAAACGTCTGGAGGCGCGTGCCGTAGAAAGGTTCATATAGTTTATACATGCAATGAGAATGGTAAACAGCGTAATCGAAAGGAGTATATAGAGATATGTTGTGCTACCTGTGGGTGTCACATTTTCAGGCATTCCCGAATACAGGTGAATGTCTTTTACAGGAATTAAAAACTGTTTTTTTCCAAAGCCGGATCTTTTCAGGTCTTCTCCCATGTATTTGTTTATAAAAGCAGGGAATTTAGCCTCCAGTTTTTTAGGGTCCGCCCCTTTTTTCAATCGCAAATACGTAAAGAAAAGATTGTTACCCGCCATACTTCGTTGCGATTTAACATAAGATTCCAATCCTCCTCCGGCATACGACATAAAAAATCGCCCGTCAATATGGGAGGGAGCAGCTGACGGTTTAAAGATGCCGGTAACGGTAAAATCAGCTTCCCCATTGGTGTTACTTCCAATATGGATAACCTTATTCAATGCCCGCTCGTTCCCAAAAATCTTTTTTGCAATGTCTTCAGATAAGACTATTGTATTTGGCTTTTCCAAAGCAGTATTCGCATTTCCTTCAATAAAATCATATTTAAAAAAGGAGAAAAAAGTCGGGTCTGCAAGAAACCCTTTGGTCTCATAAAATACTTTGCTTTCTTTACCGCTATCGTATTTTATCAGGGTTTTATCATCTACAAAGAGCCCTACCAAACGTGTGGTCTCTTTAATTTCAGGAAACTCCAGCTTCATGGCTTCTGCTACAGCTCCGGGAGTATTTGGAACTCTGTGGTTCTCATCACCTCTTAAAAAAATAGTCCCTACCTGATAAAGTTGTGCTACATTGCCGTGATGTTTATCATAACTGATCTCATCATAAATATAGAGGCATATCAACATACAGGATGCTAACCCGATTGTCAATCCGAAAATATTGATGAAAGAAAATATTTTATTCTTCCGCACATTTCTCCAAGCTATTTTAATATAATTTCTGATCATGATTGTTCGTTTTTTGTCCCGATAGCTCCCGATAATTATCGGGACGGGAGATTGTATTCATCTATATGAGGACATTTTCGGTCACTTTTTGTCCATCCAACATGCGAATAATGCGATGACTGTACTTGGCATCGTGTTCGCTGTGTGTTACCATGATAATAGTGGTCCCTGCTTCGTTTAGGTCGGTCAAGAGATCCATAACTTCGTTACCATTGCTGCTGTCCAAATTACCCGTGGGCTCGTCGGCAAGGATAAGTTTAGGGTTATTGACCACGGCTCTGGCAACGGCCACACGTTGTTGCTGCCCTCCCGATAACTGTTGGGGGAAATGTTTGCGTCTGTGCATGATCTGCATTTTTTCCAACACATCTTCCACACGTTTTTTGCGTTCTGTGGGTTTTATTCCCGTATAGATAAGAGGGAGTTCCACATTTTCGTAAACGGTAAGCTCATCAATAAGGTTAAAACTCTGAAAAACAAATCCAATATTGTGTTTTCTTAAATTGGCACGTTTTCGTTCGTTAAAACCGGATACTTCAATACCATTGAATTCAAAATTCCCACCATCCAGATCATCCAAAAGACCAATGATATTTAAAAGGGTAGATTTGCCACATCCCGATGGTCCCATAATGGCGACAAATTCACCTTCGTTTACCTTAAAGGATAGTTTGTTCAATGCTATGGTACGCACTTCGTCTGTACTGTAGTATTTCTCTAGGTCAGTTACTTTTATCATCTTGTTTAATTTTAAATATTTAACTTTTTTATTAATGTTAGCTATCTTTTTTTCTAGATTACTATATATTCTTTCTGTATCAATTTGTTTATAGATTGATATTTTATCTTTAATATTTTTTTGGCTGGTAATTTTATTATAAAGAGCCAAATTATCTTCAGAACTTAACCAATCATCAAGTATAATTTTTTCTTCATTTGTTATGGCTTTGGTAATTGATTTATAAATTAATTTTGCAATTTGATATGTTGAAACGGTTTTATTCATTATTAACAATATGACAAAATAGAGTTTCTTTTTTTATGCATATATTATAAATAACTCTAAATGCTTAATCCTTTATAACCAGTTCTTCGATATTGCCATAATTATCATAACTGGAGGTGATGACCTTGTCTCCAGCCTTCAATCCGCTCAATACTTCATAATATTCGGTGTTCTGACTGCCCAACGAAATGTCTGCCCTATAAGCAGATTGACCATTTTCACTGACCTTAAAAATCCAATTCCCTCCTGTTTGTTGAAAGAATCCACCTTTGGGAATCAAAAGGGCCTGTTTTTCTTCACTCAATGCTACTCGTATCTGTAGAGTCTGTCCTCTCCTAATTCCGTCTGGCACTTCATCTTCAAATTCCATATCGACTTGGAACCGGCCATTGGTGACCTGGGTATACACTTTTTTTATGATAAGAAAATAGTCTTTGTTATTGAAGGTGAACGAACCACGTTGGCCCGTGTAAATTCTACTGATGTAATGCTCGTCAATATCTACACGAACCTTGAAACCGCTCAATACATCAATTTGGCCTAACCGTTCTCCTTTATTTTTGGATTGGCCAATTTCGGCATCCAGCGAAGTCAATTGACCGTCAACAGGAGCCTTAACCACAAGGTCGGCTACTTTACGGCGCATCAATTCCAAGGCATTCTGTGTTCGCTGATAGGAACTTTGAACTTGATTTAATTCTTGCTTTGTCGCAACTGAATCCTGTTTCAAAATTTGTTTGGCCAATTGCACGCGTTCTTTCTGGTAATTATAATCGTTTTCGGATTTGATAAAATCCTGGCGCGCTATGACACCTTTATCATAAAGTTTTTTGTTTAAATTGTAGACTCTTTCCGCCTCTATCAAACTGTTTTCAACATCGGTAAACTGGTTCAGTTTATTAATGGTATTTTGTCTCGCCGCATTTTGGGAAATCTGCATTTGGGTCAATAAATTATAAACCGAGGTTTCCTGATTGACCAAACTTAACTCAAGATCGGTATTGGACAACCTCAAAATAGGATCGCCTTTTTTCATAATGGCTCCATCTTCAACATATTTTTCTTCTACACGACCACCTTCAATGGCGTCAAGATAAATGGTGGTAATGGGAAGGACAACCCCGTTTACCGGAATATTTTCCTGAAAAACACCCATTTGTGCCGTACTGATACTTAATCGCTCTTTTTCTACATTGAGCTTGGAATTACCTGAGGAAAAAATAATGACATATAAAATCAATGCCACTAAAAGCACACCTAAACCAATCTTAATTAATTTTGAAGTTGTGAATCGTTTCTTTTCAATGGGTATATCCATATATTTATATTTTTATGCATTGACATGTCATAATAATGCCAAAATTGTAATATATTATAAATCAGAAATTTAATATCTTAAAAAATTAACAAGTGTTCGGTATTGATACACCATTTGTTCGAAAACGGTACAGTTTAAAGATGAAATAAATTACTTATTGTTGCATATTTAATTGGAACTTGAAATTGTTAACTTTGGGATATGATTTTAAAGGATGCCAACATATTGGTTATTGACGACGACGATGATGTGCTAACGGCATTACGGCTTTTACTCAAGTCTGTTGTCAAGGAAGTTGTTGTAAACAAAAACCCCAATACGATCCATTCACTTTTACAAAGGCACAATTTTGATATTGTGATTTTGGATATGAATTTCAATGGTCTAGTCCATACCGGGAATGAGGGCATTTATTGGCTCAACAAGATCAGGGAATACAATTCAAACATTGATGTCATCCTAATTACGGCTTATGGTGATATTGACCTTGCCATACGATCCTTAAAGGAAGGTGCTTCGGATTTTTTGGTTAAACCTTGGAAAAACGAAAAGATTGTAGAAACGATAAAGGAGCTCCTGAAAAAGAAGCAAACTCCCAAGCTACGGAACGTACAGACAAGTAAAGGACAAAAAATTATTGGAGAAAGTGATGCCATGCAGGATGTATTTCTTAAGATCAATAAAGTGGCACCAACAGATGCCAACATCTTGATTTTGGGAGAAAATGGCACAGGCAAGGATTTGATTGCACAGGCCATACATGAAAATTCCAACCGTAAAAACAAACCTTTTGTAAAAGTTGATGTTGGGGCACTCACGTCCACTTTATTTGAAAGCGAATTGTTTGGCTATAAAAAGGGCGCGTTTACAGGAGCCAACGAAAATCGTATGGGCCGGTTTGAAGCCGCCAATGGAGGCACCTTGTTTTTGGATGAAATTGGGAACATCACACTTGGGCAACAAGTGCGCCTTTTGAGCGTACTTCAAAACAGGCAGGTAACACCTTTGGGATCCAACGAGTTTATCGATTTGGACATTCGGCTTATTTGTGCCACCAACTTGAGCTTGCAGGATCTCGCCAATGAATCTAAATTCAGAAAGGATTTAGTGTACCGCATCAATACCGTTGACATTGTGGTGCCACCCTTACGCAATAGAGGGACTGATATTACCCTCATCAGTCATTATTTTATTGACATGTACGCGGAAAAATACTTTAAGGGGCCATTTAAAATGGATGAAGGATTTATCAAGAAATTAAAGGAACATGAATTTCCGGGGAACGTACGCGAACTTCAATATACCCTTGAACGTTCGGTAATCATGGCCGAAGGAAATTTGCTTAAGGCAGAGGATTTGGTATTTTCGGCAATTGAAAGAAAATCCCCAACCCCAACTTCAAAAATTATGAACCTTGAAACCCTTGAAAAAAACGCCATCCTCAATGTGATAGAAAAGAACAAGGGCAACATTTCAAAATCGGCAAAAGAATTGGGGATAACGCGTACAGCTTTGTATCGCAGATTGAACAAGTATGATCTATAAAACTTATTTTTTCTCCCTGATCATAAGGGTTCTCATACTTTTGGTAGCGATGACAGCGATTGCCTATGGCATCAGTTTCAAAAACAACTATGCCCTTGTTGGCGGGACTTTTGTGACCATAATTTCACTTTATAATCTTTATACTTTTGTAGTCAGGCGCTTTGTTGAAATGGACGATTTTTTCGAATCGGTCAAATATCGGGATTTTTCAAGATGGTTTAATGAAACACGTGGTCCAAGGGATATCCGTACGCTCCACAAAGGATTCAATTTGGTCAATAGCACATTTAAAAGCATCAATAAAGAACGGCAGGCACAATTTCTTTACCTTCAAAAAATATTGGAAATGGTAAAAGTGGGGATTATTGCCTATAATTTGGAAAACGGCGATGTGCTTTGGGTCAATGATTCGCTTTTAAACATATTGGATCTTCCCTCTTTTAAAAATATACGGTTTGTTAAAAAGAGACGATCTAAAATGTATGAAGAATTGTTTGAAACCTATTATTCCAATTATGAGTCTGTCAATTTGGAAATGCGGGATGAAACCCTGAAAGTCCTCATTTCGGATACTGTTTTTCAACTTGAAGACAGTTCGTTTAAACTCATTGTTTTACAAAATATTGAAGAGACCTTAAACAAAAATGAATCGGAAGCCTGGAAAAAATTATTGAGTGTCATGACCCACGAAATCATGAACAGCATCGCACCGATTTCCTCCCTATCAGAGACCCTTCAAAATCAGGTCCAAATGAAATTGGACGATCACAAAAACTATGAACTCAATTTAGAAGATGTCAACACTGGTATTTCCAGCATTATGAAACGAAGTGAAGGTTTAATGAAATTTGCCAAGACTTACCGAACTTTAAATAAGGTAAGCCAAGTTAACAAATCCAGAATCAAGGTGGACGAACTTTTTAAAACCATTGGCAATTTAATGCTGCCTTCATTAAACCAAAAACAGTTGTTGCTTCAATTTATAAATCGAGACCCTAAATTGGAGCTCAATATTGACGTTCATCTTATTGAGCAAGTCCTAATTAATCTTATTTTAAACGCTCGGGATGCCTGTGAAGATAGGCCCGATTCCAAAGTTTCAATATCTGCCGAAAAATTGAGAGATCATATTTTGATCAAGGTCATTGACAATGGAAAAGGCATTCCATCTGAAATTTTGGACACCATTTTTGTCCCTTTTTTTAGCACAAAAAAGACAGGGAGTGGTATAGGATTGAGCATTTCCAAACAGATCATGATGCTGCATAATGGCCGTATCCAGGTGATGAGCGAGGAAGGAAAAGGAACGGTGGTGAGCTTGATTTTTTGATTATAAATCCCCGATATGAAATTTCACGAGAACAGGCAAATGATCGGAAGGATATTTACAATCCCAAGAATCACTCAATACCGCATATTTGTCAACACGTATTTCCGAGCTCACAAAAATAAAGTCGATACGCTGGGTAACGGGTTTGTCAAATTCAAAATTGTTGAAAGTTCCAATTGGTCCAAAGGTGTTTTTGGCAACAGATTTAGAATCTTTTAAGTGTTGTTCTATAAACTGAATGCTTTCATGGTCTTCTTCCATATTGAAATCACCACATAGAATCACGGGCAATTTATTGGTATTGATATCCTTTATTTTTTGAATGATCAAGATTGCACTGTTTTTTCTGGCCTCGACACCAACATGGTCAAAATGGGTATTGAACATCCAAAATTTTTGGTGGGTTGAACGGTTTTCGAATAAGGCGTAGGTGCACACCCGATTGCAAACCGCATCCCATCCCATGGACACCTTATCTGGAGTTTGGGACAACCAAAATGTGGAGGATTCCAAAACCTTAAGCTTATTGGTTTTATAAAATATGGCAGAATATTCACCCTCATCCTTTCCATCATCCCGACCAACTCCAACAAAACTATAATCGGTCAGAAGGCTATCCATATCTTTCATTTGATTGGGCATGGCTTCCTGAACACCAAAAACATCGGGCTCGTAAAATTTCAACTGATTGATAAAAAACGGTTTTCGGTTGGTCCAACTGTTTTCACCTTCTTTTGGATAATCCAGTTTGATGTTATAGGTCATAACCGATATATCCTGTGCAGAACTACGTAATACTAAAAGGAGGCAAATGACGGATAATAGATGTTTCATTATACATTGATTTTATTTTACAAAGATAATCTCACTTTTTTCTGAAATACCATTTTCATTGAATGCTTCAATGCTAAAATAATAAGGCGTATCACGATCCAAGCAGCGCATAAAATGTTCATTGGTATTATAAACCAACCATGACTGGTATAGTTTGCCTGGGGCAATTCCCCAACAGATGTTATAGCCCTGAGCTCCATTTACAGGATTCCATGTAAATGCCACATCTCTCCGGTCGGTTTTGCGTTTTATGGTGAATCCTTTTACCTTTGCTGGTGCATTACCAAGGCCTAAGCCAAATACCCTGAACTCCGACATGGCGAAGTTTGCACCAGGTACTTCCACATTGCTATAGCGTACGTACTTCGCATTAACAGGCTCATCCAATACAATATAAGCATTGGGGGCATCTTTATCGCTATTGCTCCAATCGACGACGGTTTGCCAGTTTTTACCATCTTCCGATACTTCAATACTGAAACGGTGTCTTAAGCCTTCGGTACGCGTATAAATCCCTGACTCATGGTCATGAAAATTGAGTTGAAACGCATGAATTTTTCCGGGATTCAGCATTTCAATAGTTATCCATTGTTTGTTGTCATTGGCTTTGGCCACCCAAAACGTTTTCGGATTTTCATCGGTCAATACTTTCGAAATAATGTTGCCGTTAGCATCTTTTTCAAGCGGTAATTCAGTGACTTCTACGTCATCATCATTTGACGTAAATTTCATAATTTGTATTAAGGAAGATGACACTGTAACATTTCCTTTATATGAAAGCAACATCCAGCCATTATGTTGTCCTGCTTTTGTAGGATGATCAGGGCCAAAACGCGGATAATCTCCATATTCCGTATTGGTATACATTAACCCTTCTTCATCAAAAAAGGTAGGAAACATACACAAACGACGTTCCCACTGGGCGTTGGAGGCGAGTGCCATGGTTCCAAAATGCCAATATTGCCCATTGGTTTGCTTAACGGTAATACCATGTCCTGCACCATTGGTAAAACCACCTGGCTTAAAGCTCATTGGATTATTTCTCATGTAGGTAAAAGGGCCTAGCGGTGTTTCTCCAACATAAACACCATCCGCATAAACATTAAATTGAGTGCCCGGTGCGGCATACTGCAAATAGTATTTTCCATTATGCTTAGTCATGGAGGCTCCTTCCATATAGCCTTCTTTCAACGTTGGATGAAAATTATTTTCGCCAAACCGTTCCCATCCATGTTCTTCCTCAACGAGGTTAATCAATTCTTTTTTGACACCTGTTTCTAGGAAACGGTCATCTTTATTCAGCATTTTTACATGAATAGGGTATACATTAGATGACCCCCAATACAGATAAGTCTTGCCGTCATCATCAATGAACAATTCCGAATCCTGAATGTTAGTGGAAATAGAAGCTGTTGGTGTCCATTTTCCGCTTTTTGGATCGTTAGTGTAAAGAATACTCCCGTAACCAGCCGGATTACCTGCAAAGTACACCAGCGAATCTTTATAATTGAAAGCGGTGGGTGCGTTGCTTCCTTCAAAAAACCATTGTTGAGGTTTAATAAAATTCCAGTTTACCAAATCTGTGGAATGCCAATAGCCAAAAGAACGTGTAACGAACATGTAGTATTCTCCACGAAATTGAATAACAGCAGGGTCGGCACCTGAACGATAGGATAGATTTCTACTTGAATTGTAAACCATGTAGGTGTAGTCAATATCTATGGGATTACAATAGGTATTAAAGTTTTTTTTACCTTCTACTTCTTGTGATCCAGTGTTTAAATTTGAAACTTCCTTTTTATCGGAAATACACGAAAATAGGAGAAGCGATATGATTATTACGGTCATTCTCATAATTTAGTTTTTATTCGGATAGTATTTCGTTCCAGTTTGGCCCCTCAAATTTTCAAATTGTTTGTAGGCTCTCTCCACCGATTCATCACTTGCCTCTTCAAATTCTTTATCAGTAACGCTGTACTGTGATTGTAGATCAGCTAATTTTTGGCGTAGCATGTCTTCGATATCATCATAATCGGGATTGTCAATGAGGTTATTAATTTCTGACGGATCTGTTTCTAAATCATATAACTCCCAAGTATTTATATGATCATAAAAATGCATGAGTTTGTATCTTTTTGTTCTTACACCATAATGTTTTTTAACCATGTGAAATGCGGGAAAATCGTAATAATGATAGTAAATGGCATCCCTAAAATAATCATCTTCAACAGATCCTTCCAGTAATGGGCGAAACGATTTGCCTTGCATATCTTCGGGTATTTCTACACCAGCATAGTCCAAAAAGGTTTCTGCAAAATCAAGATTTTGGGTCAACGCATTCACTTTACTGCCGGCCTTGATATGTCCGGGATATTTTATCAATAGCGGCATCTCCAAAGACTGCTCATACATATAGCGTTTATCAAACCACCCTTTTTCGCCTAAATAAAATCCTTGGTCGGTGGTGTAAATCACAATAGTGTTTTCGTCCAAACCATTTTCCTTTACATAGTCCAACACCTTGCCAACACCTTCATCCACCGAGGCAATGGTTGCCAAATATTCCTGTAAAAAGCGTTGTCCCTTATATTCTGCCAA
>DASWKU010000470.1:0-4462 GCA_036396455.1 Flavobacteriaceae bacterium | reverse complement strand
TTTGTCTTTTTGGTAAACTCCGTTTACATATATGTTCTTTCCTTTTTTATTTCCATTTGAATAAAATGAAACAGATTCTCCATCCATTTTTCCGTTTTCGTTGAATGTAGTTCGCTGTTTTAATTGTCCATTTGGATGATACATTTCCCAAACTCCAATTTCTTTTCCGTTCTTGAAATTCCCTTTTTGCATTAAAGTCCCGTCATCGTAAAATCTTTGTTCAAGTCCGTTTGAAATTCCGTTCTCGTATTCAATTTCATCAGATAGATTTCCGTTCAGGTGGTAGAGTAGGCGTTTGCCTTTTAATTTACCGTTAAACAAAATTCCCTCTCCCTGCTTTTTTCCAGTGAGGTAATAGTCAATAAAAATTCCTGAATATGGTGTTGAACTATTTTTTAAATACCAAGCACCATTTTTTTTGGTCATTAATTTAGTTGTAGGAATTGCTTTAATGCTATCAGGTCTTTGAACATACGCTTTTGTAAAAATATAAATAATTCCGTTCAAATCTTTGTAGCCAGTTGATTCTATTATTTCCTTGTCTTTAACGACAACTACATTGTCAATTTCGTTCTCGGTTAATGTTCCAAATCCTTCTTTTGGTTCTTCAATGACAGGAATTGAATCAACAATGTACAAGACGTTTTCATTTGTATTCTGACCAAAGCCAATTACTGGTAATAAAATCAATAATAAAATCAGTATTTTGTTTTTCATTCGTATTTTTTTCAGCTTGTTGCCAACAACCGGATATGTCTATTGACCATATCCCTTTTATATGCTCAACTAATCTAAAGGATTTTTAACTTTTTTAAAAGTGTTTACGGCAACATGGGTGTACATCTGAGTTGTTTTGGTGCTGCTATGCCCGAGCAATAATTGTATATACCTTAAATCGTTCCGTTTTCCAACAAGTGCGTGGCAAAGCTATGTCTCAGCATATTTGGAGAAACCGATTTTTTAATACCGGCTTTTTCTGAAGCAATCCATATCACCAAACAAATTACTAAATTTACCAACCCAAGCTATACTTCATGAGTGATGAATATACTATCCACAATGAAGTAGGATTACACTTTGTTACTTTTACTGTTGTCGACTGGGTTGCCGGGCTGGAAACTATAATTTGGTTGGTGAATCCATTCCACTTACCAGGGCAAACACCAACCAAGGCTAAGGCAAAATACATTCAGTTATCCTCTTCACCTGCTAATCATTGGCAGGTGTTGAAAGATTTTTTTTTACTTTACTCACCTTCACAGCAAGGTGAACACTTCAATTAAATTCCCATAAGGGTAAGCAGAAACTACCGAAGCAGTTCAACACAGGCTTACATCGAACCCCAGCCATGACAGCCATCAGCTTCGTAGCACGGTACACTTTGTGGCTGGTGACTGGACTTCGTTTAAGCCTTATTTGTTGTGCGTAGTGCCATCTTACTCTTCAGGTCCAAAGTTCTCCCAGTATTCCTTGGGCGTCACAATCTTTGTCCGCTTATATTTTTTGATTGTAAAGTCGTTAGTATTTCCCGTGATAAGAAAATCAGCCTTACATTCGTCAGCAAGCTCCAACAATTTGTTGTCGTCTTTGTCGGAAATAATTGTAAGTTTTTTCTTTGGAACAAACTTGATAGACCTCGACTCAATATCGGCTATAAGTATCTCTGCTTTGTTAAGAAAGTCTGTATATTTAGCAAACTTCTTTCTATTCAAAACTGCATAGTATTCTTCAAGAAGGGCGTCCGAAATGCATAGCTCAATTCTTCCTTCGACAAACAACTCGCTTATAATTAGATATGGATAGCTCTTTTGAATGAGTGCGGATACAAATACATTTGTATCAATTACGAGCTTTTGCATTCTTTCTAACTGCTTTGACCTCCTTTGTAATCTCGTCCATCGTCATTTTTGAAAGTCCGAATTTCTCCGATAGTTCAATGCATTTATTAAGAGTCTGCTTTGTCAATTCTTTGCTTACCAAGTCTAGAAATTCTGAAAAGGTAATCTTGTCCTTTTTAATCCCAAATTTGTCCAATTCGAGGTCTGATATTGAAATATTGAGTGTTCTCATTTTTATTTTTATGCAGTCCAAATTTAGCAAATTTTCACCACTTTTTCCAGATGGCATTACGCACAACGCGCCGCGTGTATGAGCCGTTGCGTTGCCAATGAGCTTACTTATCCAGGTACACCAAGGTAACCAAAAGAACCAGCCTACGCAAACCCACTGCCAGCAATGGCTTATACATCTGTTGTAGCTCGTGCGCGTCAACCGTATTTTTTATTTTGGATTTGTCTCAAGTCGACCGTTATATAATTTGACGCGAATGAGTCCACGTAACGAATTTGAAATCAGTTGTTATAAAGTCCCCAACCTTCATTCTTTTGGAGTGTCAGAAATATGAAAATGAATTATCTTCCATTTGTCTTTCTCTTTCGTGAATACATATGTCCAGGCCGGGTTCGTATTAATGGTTGTCCCTGCTGTGTCGGTAGCTGTCATTGTGTATTTTCCGTAACATACTGCCGCGTCACGAGAAAGTACGTCAACTGACATGTTCTCAATTTTATACACAAGTTCTTTCTGACTTTCAAAAAAGTTAGGAGCTTGTTGTTTATGTTGTTCCCAAGATTCCATTATAGTCCCGCTAAAGATGCCGGTAGTTTTGTCACTGAAATTGGAATATAGTTGAACTAGGTCTTTTCGATTTCCTGATTCATATATTGAATAAGTGACTTTTTTGATTTCTTCCTTAATGCTGTTTCGGTCTGCGTCTGTCAATTCATTACTGGGTTGTTGGCAACTGTAAAGAACCATTACAGCTGTCAACATGGTGAGGGTCTTTTTCATTTGTTTAGATTGTTTGGTTAATATTTCGGTTTAGAATTGTGCCGACTTTATAGCCGGATATCCTTATCCAGCATTTAATCAAACAAATTACTAAATTTACCAACCAAAGCTATAATTCATGAGTGATAAATATACTATCCACAATGAAGTAGGATTACACTTTGTTACTTTACTGTTGTCAACTGGATTGTCGGGCTGGAAACTGTAATTTGGTTGGTGAATCCATCCCACTTACCCAGCGCAAACACCAACCAAGGCTAAGGACTGGCGCGGAAGTTATTTCCGTGTCTTTTACAAAAGTACTTGCGAAGTACTGGAATTGCAACAAAAAACTGGACAATTGGTCTCACCACGAGTATTGGAAAATTGCCAGGTAAATCGAGTGAATAAAAATTATGAGTTTTGGCAAAGAAACTCGCTGGCCATACCCCTGTATACGCGAGATGTTGCAATACAAAAGCTTGAATATATTCATGATAATCCTTTGGCTGATCATTGGAACCTGGCTAAAGATCCATGCGAGTACAAATACTCTTCGGCCAGGTACTATGAAATGAATGAAAGGGTGTTTGGTTTTCTGAAGGATCTGCTTACGTGGTTCGTGAGATACGAAATCCAAGGCTAGTGGATAGGAATTATTTAAATGGCCGAAGAGAAAAGTCTCTCGTACTTCTTGCCAAAACGCCTGGCCAGGGTAATTGCAGTGTCACCTCTACTGTCGACAATTTTGATGCTTGCGCCGTGCTCCAAAACAATCTTAGCTGACTTAAGGTATTGTGGCCGGTCTCCATCTGCCATAGATAAATTAAACATCAGAGCTGTCCTGCCAAGCTTGTCTGTCGCGTTTACATCAATACCCATATCAATTAGGAATTTTACTAATGGAGGATAATAAAATGCGTGAAAAAGCACAGTCCCGCCGTGACCCTCAGATCTCGTATTAATGTCGACTCCGCATTTTACCAATTCCTTAATTTTCCTCTTTCTCGTGCCGACATCGCTCGTTTCTTTGAACACTTCAAAAATCGAATTGCTATCATTCTTCATGCTTTAAATATTATTAGGGTGAAGGTTTAAGTTATCAATATTAAAATTATTTCCAATCTCCGGTATTAATGATGCTACTGGACCTTGGGCAAAAAATAAACCTGTGAAAATTTCTCGTCCTGAATAAGATATTTCCTCAGGTACAACATTATCAGAAGGTTGATCACAACTACTGATAATAAAGATAGAAAGTAGGACAACTGCATTTTTTTTCATAACAAAAACGATTTTATTTAGTAATAAAACTTAAATTAATACTAATTTATTTATATTTATTAAGTAATTCAAGTAAATAGTTTCCAAATATTCTCTATAATATCCAAACTATCATCCGTAAGCTGGACTTTCTCACAAAAGCCTTCGTGTCCTAACGAACCAAGGCTGAGGAGAGGAAATAATAAAAGACAATATTATCTTTAAATAATGTACCTTTGCCTTCTTAATAGTCTAAAAGCAGTACAATGAATAACAACACACCGCATACTTTTCATATCCCTGTGATGGGATTGGCCTATACCATTGACACCCCGATAAAAGTGGCGCGGTTCGGCATCAGTTCGGCCAT
>DASWKU010000469.1:0-3207 GCA_036396455.1 Flavobacteriaceae bacterium | reverse complement strand
TTGGCCGTAAACATACCGCTGACATCGGTCCAAATCTCTAAACGGTCCACCTTTAGGGCGGCAGCGACAATGGCCGCGGTAAAATCGGATCCGCCACGTCCCAAGGTCGTAATTTCACCGGATTGAGATTTGGAGATAAACCCCGGAAGAATGGTGATACATTGTTCCGCAGTATTGAAATACGCTTTAATATTGGCGTTTGTAAGGGAATAGTTGACTTCGGCTTTGGTAAAATTGGAATTGGTCACAATTAAGTCCTGACTGTTTTTCCTAACGGCGTTCAGGCCTCGGGATTTCATCGTTTCCGCAATGATATATGAGGACAATAACTCTCCAAAACTTACCAGTTTATCGGATGTTTTAGGTGACAATTCATTGATCAAATAAATACCGTCCAACAAGCTTTTTAGGGCCTCCAATTTGGTTTCGAGCTCCTTTTTAACCGATTGGGCCACAGTTGGATTCAATTCAGATAATATGTTTAAATGAATCTGTTTAATAGTTTTAAAATCAGATAAATAGTCTTTATTTTTGTTTTGGGCCAATTCGCCCGATTTCAACAGTTTATCGGTAATGCCGCCAACCGCTGAAACGACGCAAATGACATTATCTTCTTTTGAATAGTGCTCCAGAATTGAGATAACACTATTTATGTTTTTAACGGAACCTACTGAAGTTCCCCCGAATTTTAATACGTTCATTGTTAATCGTTTTAAGGATTAAATTTTTTATGAAATGGATTGCAATAACGACCTGAGAAAAAAATATACCTAACCCCTAAGGGTTGTCATTGTAGTGTTAAAAGTAATAACTAAAGCCTTACTTCCAGAAGAAACGGAAAGAATATTATTCTCATGTATTTGAATGGAATGCATCATTTTAGTGGTATTACCTGCCCAAAAGTATTATTTTTACGGTAATAAAAAAACTAAATGAGCTTTTTTGCCGAATAATCCAATACGATAACCTTTTATTGTTAAAATTACATTTTAAAGCACTTTTTTATAAGATTTATAAAACAACAGGATGAAGATTTTTTCAAGGGCACAAATTTACGAAGCAGACCAGGTTACCGTTAAAAGGCAAAATATTTCCATGACCGATTTAATGGAGCGGGCTGGAACCGAAATTTTTAATTGGATACATTCAAGAATCCAAGATGCCCAAGTTCCCATTCATGTGTTTTGTGGCATTGGAAACAACGGGGGAGATGGTTTGGTTGTGGCACGACACTTACATACACACGGTTATAAAGTTGTGGTTTATGTGGTGAATTATAGTGAAAAGCGTTCCAAAGATTTTTTGATCAATTATGACAGCATAAAAGAGGTGTCCAACGATTGGCCCAAAATCATGAACGCCAAAGAAGAGTTTCCGGATATCCATCCTGAAGATGTTATTGTGGATGCTGTTTTTGGGATAGGTTTAAATAGAGAAGTGGATGCTTGGGTCAAGCAACTGTTCCAACATTTTAGGGCTTCAAGTGCGTTTATCATCGCTATTGATATTCCATCGGGATTGTATTTGGAAAAAGTGCCGGAAGATGAAAATGGAGTGGTTTGGGCAGACGTGACCCTCACGTTTCAATCTCCGAAGCTGGTGTCCTTCTTGCCCAATACTGCAAAATATTCAGGGCATTGGGACATTTTGGATATTGGTATTGATGCGGAATATCTGGCAACAGCCCAAACGGACATTAAGCTCATGGATAAAGCTGAAGTGCTACCCATTTATCAACCAAGGGACAAATTTTCACATAAGGGTAATTTTGGCCATAGCCTTATTATTGGAGGCAGCTACGGAAAAATTGGTGCCGTAGTATTGTCCGGTAAAGCGGCACTGTCTTCAGGAGCGGGATTGGTTACGGCCTTTATTCCAAAATGTGGCTATCAAGTGTTGCAGACCTCTTTTCCCGAAGCTATGGTCATTACAGACAACAGTGAAAATATTATTACGGATATCAAGTATTATATTGAAGCCACGGTCATAGGAATTGGCATGGGACTCGGTACAGATCCTGAAACGGTGAAGGCTTTTGAAACCTTTCTCAAGGGCAACAAGGTGCCATTGGTGATAGATGCCGATGCCTTAAACATCCTATCTAAACATAAAGCGCTATTGAAATGGTTACCGGAACAGGCGGTATTGACACCGCATCCCAAGGAACTGGAGCGATTGATCGGACCATGGAAAGACGATTTTGAGAAGCTTCAGAAAGTGAAGGATTTTTCAAAACAGCATCAAGTCATTGTGGTCATAAAAGGCGCCAACACCATTACCGTTTATCAAGATGGGCTTTATATTAATTCCACGGGAAATCCCGGATTGGCAACCGCCGGATCTGGAGACGTGTTGACCGGAGTTATCACAGGATTGATTTCCCAAGGCTACAGACCTCTTGACGCCACTATTTTTGGCGTGTATTTACATGGCAGATCGGCAGATATTGCCGTGGAATATTTGGGATTTGAAAGCTTGACCGCAAGCCATGTCATTGCGCATTTGGGACAAGCCTATTTGGATTTGTTTGAACTGCCTGAAGATATGGAAACTGAAGACACCTCCGAAGAAAATGAATAACGAAGAGAAGCCCAAAAGGGGTGTACGCCAAATTTTATCCATGTTGCAAATAATGGAACGCTGACCTGCCTGCCCTGTCTGCCGACAGGCAGGCGGCGGGCAGGTAACACTGATGCTTATGATTCGCGCAGTTTATATCAGTGAAAATCTAGCAAATCTGCGTCATCAGTGTTCTTTTATGGAATGGGCATAATCAAGGAATTTCAATACCAACCGAAACAATTGACCATACGAATTACATCTGGCAGAATCAATAAAATAACGTGAGTTCGATTATTTAATGATCATTCATGCAAGTATAAATCAACCAAATATGAATTTAAAAATACTTACCTGCTTTGCGCCTTTGCGAGAAAAATGGCACGTAAAGCCGCCAAGAACGCAAAGGATTTTCTCAAATAAAATGAACTACCTCGACACAGAGCGTACGAGGTATCAGAATCAAGACCGCTACGCTACAAGTCCCGAAGCATCGGGACAAGAAACTAGAGCTTTTCGTCCAGACTCTTGGTTCTTGTCTCTTGGTTCTTTGTACAACCAGATTATCAAGACGCTACACCCGAGCAGTCCCGATAACTATCGGGACATCGGGGAATTATTTAGATTAAAACCCACAGAATATCAATA
>DASWKU010000468.1:0-3345 GCA_036396455.1 Flavobacteriaceae bacterium | reverse complement strand
TTAACCCTTGATTATCATTACAATATGGGAACTCATTATATAATGCAACTCAAACTTCAACTCTAAATCAATAATTTTAACTTAAATTCAAGCCCTTCAATTTTAAAATTGAAGGGCTTTTTAATTGATTAAAATTAAATGGCTTTGGTTTAATGTGTTTTTCTTTTTAACTACATTTACAACATGGAAAAAGACACCACAATTTTTGGCATAAGAGCCATCATCGAAGCCATTAAATCAGGGGAAAACATTGACAAAATATTTCTTCAAAAAGGGTTAAAAGGCGATTTATTTGTTGAACTGGAACATCTTTTAAAAAAAGAGCAACTCAACTCCTCGTATGTACCTATTGAGAAATTAAATAGGCTTACCAAAAAAAACCACCAAGGTGCCGTGGCCCAAATTGCACCCATTACGTTTTATGATATTGAAGATTTGGTGCTTACCGTTATGGAATCGGGTAAAACACCACTATTTTTATTATTGGATCAACTGAGTGATGTGCGAAACTTTGGTGCAATTATCAGAACTGCCGAATGTACTGGTGTATCAGGCATTATCATCCAGAAAAAAGGAGGTGCTCCTGTTAATGGCGATACGGTAAAAACAAGTGCAGGTGCCATTTTTAAAATTCCTATTTGTAAGGTAGATCATATTAAGGATGCTGTGTTTCATCTACAGGCATCGGGCATCAGGGTAATTGCAGCCACCGAGAAAACAGATCAATTGCTTTATGAGGTGTCCTTTAAGGAACCTTGTGCAATTATTATGGGTTCTGAAGACCGTGGTATCAACCCTTCAGTATTAAGTGTGGTCGATGATAAAGCCAAATTGCCCATACTTGGTGAAATAGAATCCCTTAATGTTTCTGTGGCTTGTGGAGCGTTTTTATATGAAGCTGTTAGGCAACGTCTTTAAGTACAGGATTTTTATAGAACGCTGACCTGCCTGCCGGCAGGCAGGTCTGCGTTCCATAACTCAAAACCAACAATCGCATAAACCATTGGCCATTGATAGTTATTCGTCCTTGTTTTCTTTGTAGTTATAATTAATCCTGGTTGGTGTCTGTTTTTCCTCCACTTTTTCGCTTTCAATAAAATTCCCCTGTTCATCAAAATGCTTTAAAAATGGATCGTTGTCTTCATTATAATCAGGTTGCTGCCAGACATATTTTTCAGGTTTCGCAATAGGCTTTCTATACACTAATGAAAAGAAAAAACCCGTAATCAAACCCGCCAAATGCCCTTCCCAAGACATGCCTTCCTTTACAGGAAAAACATACCAAATCATACTTCCATATAAAAATATGATCAAAAGTGATAAGGCAACCAACCTAAAATGTTTGGCGAAAATGCCTTTAAAAAAAATAAAACTCACCAAAACATAAATCAGACCACTTGCCCCAATATGGTTACCGGGTCTCCCAATGCACCAGGTTATAAAACCTGACAACAAAATACCGTAGATGATGATCTTCCAAGCAATTTCTCTGTAGAAATAAAACAGTGCCGCCGTTAAGACAAAAAGTGGAATGCTGTTATGGTACAGATGTTCAATGTCGGAATGGATAAAAGGGCTAAAAACAATACCTTTCAAGCCATCAAGCGTTAAAGGAGAAATTCCAAACGATTTAATTACTGGAAGAAATTCAACTTGAGCCCAAAAAACGTACCATAATAGCAAGACAAAAAACAGAGGATATCCTATAACCCCGGTATAAAATTTAAAATGTCGTGGATTGCTCATGATTAAATTTAAAATATTCCTTTCAAATTATTGACCATTTATGCATTTAATGAAAAATTGTCACACACTATTTTTGTAATTTTACTTTATGAACACGCCTTTAGCCGAACGTTTAAGACCAAAACATCTAAAAGATTTTATAAGTCAAACCCATTTGGTTGGGAATGAAGGTGCACTGACTAAACACATTAAACTGGGCATTATTCCATCCATGATTTTTTGGGGACCACCGGGAACGGGTAAAACCACCCTTGCCAATATCATCGCCAACGAATCGGAACGCCCTTTTTATACATTAAGCGCCATTAATTCCGGTGTTAAGGACGTTAGGGATGTGATTGACAAAGCCAAACAACAAGGCGGTTTGTTCACTCCAAAAAACCCCATTTTATTCATTGATGAAATCCACAGGTTCAGCAAATCGCAACAAGATTCGTTGTTACAAGCTGTTGAGAAAGGTTGGATCACACTCATAGGAGCAACTACTGAAAATCCAAGTTTTGAGGTTATTTCGGCACTTTTGTCCCGCTGTCAGGTTTATATTTTGAATTCTTTTAGTAAAGAGGATTTGGAAACCTTGTTAAAAAGAGCCATTGATGAAGACGAATTGCTTTCAAAACGAAATATTGTACTTAAAGAGACAGAAGCCATCATTCAATTATCAGGCGGTGATGCCCGTAAACTCCTCAATATTTTTGAACTGATCGTTACTTCTTATAAAGAAAATGAAAACATAGCTATAACAAATGCCGTGGTGACTCAAAAGGTTCAGACCAATGCCAAACGTTATGATAAAACCGGGGAGCAGCACTACGATATTGTTTCGGCATTTATAAAATCGATTAGAGGAAGCGATCCCAATGCCGCGGTGTATTATTTGGCCCGAATGATTGAAGGCGGCGAAGACGTGAAATTTATTGCGAGACGCCTTCTTATACTCGCCAGTGAGGACATTGGTAATGCCAATCCAACAGCTTTGGTCATAGCCAATAGTACCTTTCAAGCAGTTACTACAATTGGTTATCCGGAATCCCGAATCATTTTGAGCCAATGTACCATTTATTTGGCAACCTCACCGAAAAGTAATGCTGCTGTCCAAGCTATTGACAAAGCACAGCAATTGGTGAAAGAAACTGGGGATTTATCCATACCGCTTTCCATCAGGAATGCACCTACAAAATTGATGAAGGAATTGGGCTATGGCAAAGATTACCAATACGCCCACAATTACGAAAGCAATTTTGTAGACCATGAATTTATGCCTGATGAGATCAAAAACACAAAGCTTTATGACCCAGGTGATAACACAAGGGAAAATACACAGCGTGAATTTTTAAAGCAACGCTGGAAAGATAAATACGGGTACTAAAATTTAATGTTTAGGGCTTCTATTGAAACTTTGGTGCCGTCATTTTTTGAGAGATACCATGACCCTTCTTCCTTATACACAATGGCATCCTGACCTTTTACTATAAAAACATTGGATTTTGCGGTTTCCAGTAAGATCATCACAATTTTTGGAGAGGTGTCCACCACTTGAAACCCATTTTCTACAGGTTGGGCATATAACAAATTGGATGCTTCCTTGACTTCAATTTT
>DASWKU010000467.1:0-2368 GCA_036396455.1 Flavobacteriaceae bacterium | reverse complement strand
TGACGCCCAATGGTGATGGATTTCACGACACATGGAAAGTCTATGGTGTCAATGCCAATTTTAATGAAGATATCAAGGTGATGATTTTTGACCGTTTTGGTAAACTGATGACAGAGCAAAACAATTTAAGCCCAGGTTGGGACGGGACCCTGAACGGTTATGCTTTGCCAAGTGACGATTATTGGTTTTTGATCACGTTTGATGATGGCAGGACTTACCGTGGACATTTTGCTTTGGTGAGGTAATTGTGTAATTTTAGGCTATGAAATGTCCATTAGCAATAAGTTGCAAACCAACCCATATGCAATTGGGACATTCCACCCGCCTGCCGGACGGGCAGGTCTGACTATTGAAAAACAATAAATAACAACAGATGAAATTTAAGGTCAAATCGGGATTCAGCCCAACAGGAGATCAACCCGAAGCCATTATGCAATTGGTGGAAGGCATCAATTCGAGTGAAAAATATCAAACCTTGCTCGGTGTTACGGGTTCAGGCAAGACGTTTACAGTGGCCAATGTCATTGAAGAAGTACAGCGTCCCACTCTGGTTTTGGCACATAACAAAACTTTGGCTGCCCAGTTGTATTCGGAGTTCAAACAATTTTTTCCGGATAATGCCGTCGAATATTTTGTGTCCTATTACGACTATTATCAACCCGAAGCCTACATTCCTGTTTCCGGAGTTTATATAGAAAAGGATTTGTCCATTAATGAGGAGATTGAAAAAATGCGGTTGAGCACTACCTCATCCTTGCTTTCAGGTCGTAGAGATGTAATTGTGGTAGCTTCTGTTTCGTGCTTATACGGTATTGGAAACCCTGTGGAGTTTCAGAAAAATGTGATTTCACTTAAAAAAGATCAGATCATTTCACGAACCAAATTATTGCATCAATTGGTCCAGAGTTTGTACTCACGTACCGAAGCCGATTTTAATCATGGGAATTTCAGGATCAAGGGTGACACTGTTGATATTTTTCCGAGTTATGCCGATGATGCCTTTAGAATCCATTTTTTTGGTGACGAAATCGAAGAGATTGAATCTTTCAACATACAGACCAATCAAATTATTGAACGGTATGATCGACTCAATATTTATCCTGCCAATATGTTTGTGACCTCACCTGAAATCCTTCAAAATGCCATTAGGGATATTCAGGATGATTTGGTCAAACAATACGAATATTTTAAGGACATAGGCAAACATTTGGAAGCCAAACGCCTAAAAGAGCGTACAGAATTCGATCTTGAAATGATCCGTGAATTGGGCTATTGCTCCGGTATTGAAAATTACTCCAGATATTTGGATGGAAGGCAAGCTGGGTCACGCCCATTCTGTTTATTGGATTATTTCCCAGATGATTTTTTAATGGTGATTGATGAAAGCCATGTGACCATTTCACAAGTTCATGCCATGTATGGTGGCGATAGAAGCCGAAAGGAAAATCTGGTGGAATATGGCTTTCGACTGCCTGCCGCCATGGACAATCGCCCCCTAAAATTTGAGGAATTTGAAGCGCTTCAACATCAGGTCATTTATGTAAGTGCCACACCAGCCGATTATGAACTTCAAAAAACGGATGGCGTTTATGTAGAGCAGGTCATTCGCCCAACAGGATTACTGGACCCCGAAATTGAAGTGCGCCCAAGCCTAAACCAGATTGATGACTTAATTGAAGAAATTCAAACAAGGGTTGAAAAAGACGAGCGTACCTTGGTAACTACCTTGACCAAACGCATGGCGGAAGAATTGACCAAATATTTGGACCGCATTCAAATTAGGGTGCGGTATATCCATAGTGATGTGGATACTTTGGAACGGGTGGAAATCATGCAGGATTTACGAAAAGGGTTGTTTGATGTATTGGTTGGCGTCAATCTCTTACGTGAAGGTTTGGACTTACCCGAAGTGTCCTTGGTTGCCATTTTGGATGCCGATAAAGAAGGATTTTTACGATCTACACGTTCACTGACCCAAACGGTTGGTAGAGCCGCAAGACATCTTAATGGAAAGGCCATCATGTATGCTGATAAAATCACCAACAGCATGCAAAAAACCATTGATGAAACCAATTACAGACGAGAAAAACAAATCGCCTACAATACGGCCAATAACATTACGCCTAAAGCATTAAATAAAAGTTTGGATAATGCACTGGCAAAAAATTCCATAAGCACCTACAGTTATGAGCTGGAGGCTTTAAAGGCAGCCGAACCCGAAAGCGAATATTTGACCAAAGGACAATTGGAAAAGAAAATTCGTGAAAAACGAAAATATATGGAAGAAGCTGCAAAAGCCTTGGACTTTTTACAGGCTGCCAAATTTAGGGATGAAATTAAATTGTATCAGAATAAATTGGAAAAATTG
>DASWKU010000466.1:0-9785 GCA_036396455.1 Flavobacteriaceae bacterium | reverse complement strand
TTACCCAAAACTTCCAAGGTTGTATTTGGTTTCACAAATTCATCCTTTGAAAATTGAATGGGATTACCCTTGCGTTGTGGAATTTCTACGGTCACGATTTCTTTTGCCAAACGTCCGTTGGATTGTGCTTTAGACGCTTTCATTTGGCTCCAGTACGCAAACTTATCTTGGTCTTCCCTGGAAATCTGATACTTTTCAACCAAATTTTCAGCAGTATTGCCCATGCCATCCGTTCCATATAAGGCTTCCATTTTAGGATTGATGAAACGCCAACCAAAACTGGAATCGTATAGTTGGGCATCAGTCCCAAAAGCACTGGATGGTTTTGCGATCACATAAGGCCCTCTTGTCATATTTTCCACACCACCAGCAATAAATACATCGCCATCTCCAGCCTTGATAGCTCGGTTTGCATGAATCATAGCCGATAATCCCGAACTGCATAATCGATTGACGGTTTCTCCTGGAACGGTAACTGGCAACCCAGCTAAAAGTAGTGCCATTCGGGCTACATTTCGGTTATCTTCACCTGCTTGATTGGCACAGCCCAAAATCACATCATCGTAAGCGTTTGTTGGAATGTTTGGATTTCGTTTTACAATTTCGGCAATGACCAAAGCCGCCAAATCATCAGTTCTAATTGTTGACAGTGTGCCTTGATAACTCCCAATTGGAGTTCGAACTCCGTCTATGATATATGCTTCCATATTAATGCCCACGAAAGTGGGTATCTTTTTATTTTACTTAAACTATTATTTCATGAGATGCTGAAACTACCTTTCGACTGCGCTCAAGGTGACAGTTTAGCATGACAAATTATATTATGATTCCTACCTGCGCAGGAATATTACCATTCTTTTTGAGTTCGATAAACTACACCTTTAAATAAAGCAACCAGTTCATCTCCACGTTTGACTTCAATCACATTAAAGCCCAATTTATTGTTTATTTTTTCAATCACCGATTCTGCCACTAAATAATCACCTTCATGCAAGGCTTCAATATGATTGATACTTGTCTCAATGGATACGGCATGTTTTCCGTGAGAATTTGATGCAAATGCGAAAGCCGTATCTGCCAATGCATAACTGATTGCCCCATGGGCTTTACCCATACCGTTCAACATCTCTTTTCTTATGGTCATTCCCACTTTGCAGTGCCCTATCTCACATTCCATAATTTCAATGCCCATCCAAGAGCTAAAAGCATCCTGACTTAACATTTTGTATGGTATTTGTTCTCCTTTCATAAGCCCGCTCTGTCCTTCGGACATCTAACTCATTAATGATAAATTATTTTATTGATTTGTTGAATCTTCGATTTCTCCCAAAGGGAGAGAATTTACTGATTATAAAATTTACTATTCTCTCTATTCATTTTTCTCAATAAAGGGCTGCAACGGTATCTATCTTCACGATATTCGTCGTACAATTCATCCATTTTGGAAACGCACCAATCTATTCCTTTTTCATCGGCCCAGGCCAAAAGTCCTTTTGGATAATTGACGCCTTTGACCATGGCATTATCAATGTCTTTTGCCGAAGCGATATTCCAAAACAGAGCATCGGCCGCTTCGTTGATAAGCATGACCAAAATTCTGTCAAATATTTGTTGGGCTAAATCTCTGTTATGAGATTCCTTCCCCCGAGTACTCGGGGTCGGAATGACATTACCGTTTTTATTATAATCATAATAGCCTTTTCCTGATTTACGTCCTAAGTAGCCTGCTTCAACCAATCGCTTTTGGGTAAAGGAAGGTCGGTATCGTGAATCATAATAAAATGCTTGAAACACACTTTCAGTCACCGCATAATTGACATCGTTACCAATAAAATCCATAAGTTCGAAAGGACCCATCTTAAAACCACCCAAAGTTTTTAAACTCCAGTCAATGGTCGCAAAGTCTGCAATGCCTTCTTCATAAATCCGCAAGGATTCCCCATAAAATGGTCTGGCAACACGATTCACAATAAAACCTGGTGTGTCCTTGGCAACTGCCACCACTTTCTTCCAATCGGAAATGATTTGAACCGATTTCTCTAAAACATGTTCTGAGGTTTGAATCGCTGGAATGACCTCAACCAACTGCATTAAAGGTACTGGATTGAAAAAATGAATACCGATACAACGTTCCGAATTTTTCAATGAAGAAGCAATGGATGCGATTGATAAACTTGACGTGTTTGATGCCATAATACAATCACTGGAAACATAAGCTTCCAACTCAGAAAAGAGACTTTTCTTGACGTTTAGATTTTCAACAATGGCTTCAATGGTTACATTGGAATCTGATAAATCTTTCAAACTTTCTATATAAGAAATGCTTTTTTGGATTCTTGATTTTTCAACATCATTTATTTTTCCTTTTTCAATCAAGCGGGTCAATACCTTATCTAAAGCAGTTTGACTTTTTTCAAGAGCCTGCCTATTGGTGTCAAATAATTTAACCTGACAACCAGAAGTTGCCGCAACTTGTGCAATCCCACTTCCCATTGTTCCAGAACCGATAATTCCTATGTTCATATTTATTGCCCACGAAAGTGGGTAACTTTTAATTAAACTTCAACTTTACACCTCCCGTCCCTTTGGGACACCCTCCTCAAGGAGGGATTTTTAAAAAGGCAGGTTATTTACATCCACATTTCCACCGGAAATAATGATTCCGACCTTTTTATTTTTAAAATTCTCTTTTTCCTTTAACAAAGCTGCAAATGCCACGGCACTTGAAGGCTCAACTATGATTTTCATGCGCTCCCATATCAGCTTCATGGCCTGCACAATGTCGTCCTCTTCAACTCTTATGATTCGTTCTACATGTTCCTTTATGATAGGAAAATTTCTATCGCCTAAAAAGGTACGCAATCCATCAGCAATGGTGGTCGCTCCATTTTCATTAAACTCTATTTTTCCACTCAACAAAGACCGATAGGCATCATCCATGTTTTTGGGTTCTCCGCCAATGACCTTACACGTATCAGAAAAATACTTTGCCGCCAACGCTGTTCCTGCAATCAGTCCGCCTCCACCTACCGGAGTAATGATATAATCCAAATCACGATAGTCTTCCAGCAATTCGATTGCGGCCGTTCCCTGTCCATAGATAACCTGGTCATCATTGGAAGGGTGGATAAACGTTGCCCCTAATTCCATCCGCACTTTTTCGGCCATTTCTTCACGGGCTATTGGCGTGGATTCCGATTCAATGATTTCACCTTTATAGTCCATTACTGCATTTTTCTTGACTTGAGGGGCATTTTTGGGCATGACGATATAGGCCTTGACCCCAATGCCTTTTGCTGCCAAAGACAAAGCTTGTGCAAAATTACCTGAGGAATGTGTCACGACTCCTTTTTTTCTTTGCTCCTCCGAAAGACTTAAAATGGCATTTGTTGCCCCTCGCATTTTAAACGCACCCATTTTTTGAAAGTTTTCACATTTAAAAAACAGATTGGCTCCAGACATATCATTCAACAGCTGCGATGTGAGCACCGGTGTTCTATGGATGTATGGCCGAATGCGTTCGTGGACTTTTATGAGTGTATCTTTGTTCAATTATCTGCCTTTAAAATTTGGTTGTCTCTTTTCAATAAATGCAGAAACGCCTTCTGCATAATCTTCTGTTCCTGCTGCTTCAATTTGATATTTCGATTCTAAAGCCAACTGGTTTTCTAAATTATTGTTCAGCGATTGGTTCAAGCTTTTCTTGGTCAATCCCAAAGCTTTGGTTGGCATATTCGCCAGTTTCACCGCCAATTTTTGAACCTCTTCTTCAAAAGATTCTGAAGGAAAAACTTTATAAACCATCCCCATTCGTTCCGCTTCTTCAGCAGGGATTTTATCGCCCAACATGGCCAAGGCAGATGCTTTTTGAAATCCGACCAAGCGCGGCAAAAAGAAGGTCCCGCCACTATCGGGAATCAATCCAATTAAACTAAATGCCTGGATAAAGCTGGCCTGTTCATTGGCCACAACCACGTCACAGGCCAAAGCGATATTGGCACCTGCTCCGGCAGCAACACCGTTAACAGCTGCAATAATTGGTTTTTCGATATTTCGAATGCGGGTAATTATTGGATTGTAATGTTCTTCGAGAATTTTTTTGAACCCTGGATTCAATTTGTCCGAGGTTACTTCCTTTAAATCCTGTCCCGCGCAAAACGCTTTTCCATTTCCGGTCAATACAATGGCTCGGACTTTATTATCTTTTTCACAAGCATCCAAAGTGTCTTGAAGTCTTAATGCCATTTCACGGTTAAAACTATTGAACACTTCCGGTCGGTTAAGTGTGATTTTCGCTATGCCATTTTCAATTTTAAGTGTGATACTTTCATTCATGTTTTTGGTCTCTTTTATGAGATTCCTGCCTATGCAGGAATTTTGAATTCAGGGTTATAAATAATTCCAATCACATTTTGCCAAGGGTCAAAAACGCTGGCGACCATAATCTCACCACCAACATTGGTTGGTTTTTCATGGCTTGTTGCACCCAAATTGATTAAATGTTCATAGGTTTTTTGAATATCATCAACGCCCCAATAGGACATCACATTATCTCCTTTGGAAGTTGAGCCTTCTTCGGGGAGCAACCCAAGTTCATAACCTTTTATATTAAACCCAACATAAAAGGGTTCGTCAAAATAAGGTGAAGTCTCAAAGGCTTTAGAATACCAAGCTTTTGCTTTTTCCAAGTCGCTTACTTTATAAATTGTGGTTCTTAATCCTAACATTATTTTAGACATTTAAAGTAATCAAATGGTTCATGACACTCGTTACACTGAAACTGTGCCTTACAAGGCGTTGATCCAAATTGGCTCACTAATCTAGTATTTGTTGAGTCACAATTGGTGCATTTTACAATTTTTTTATTCCCAAATAATGCAGCTTTATCAGCCTCTGCATTCAAAGGTGCCGCTATGCCGTAATCTTCAAGGGCTTTTCTTCCTTTTGGGGTAATCCAATCGGTTGTCCAAGCCGGGGACAAAATCAATTCAATTTCCGGCTTATATCCTGCCCGCTTCAATGCTTTTTTTATATCATCACCAATTACGTCCATAGCTGGGCATCCACTATAAGTCGGTGTAATTTCAACTTTCACAACATCATTATCAATAATAGCGGAACGCACAACACCCATATCCATAATTGAAAGTACTGGAATTTCGGGATCAAATACTTGTTCCAAAATTGGAACTAACTTTTCATCGATATGTTGTTCTGTCAATGTCATTTTACCATTCCATATTTGGGTAAGTCCTCTGCATATATTGTAATTGCGCCAACAAATAGCCCATGTGTTCTGTATGAATGCCTTGCTTTCCTCCTTTTTGAAAATATTTGCTTTCCGGGACTGAAAGTGTTGCCTCTTCCAGGACAGCACTTACAGTCTCATAATAACTATTTTTCAAGCTTGTCACTTCCACGCCAATATCCTCTTTCAGCATTGCTTTTTCAACTTCAGTTGGATGAAATAATTCATCGGTATAGACCCATAAGTCGTTTATGGCATTTTGAATGCGTTCATGGCTTTCTTTTGTTCCATCACCAAGTCGTTTTATCCAATCTGAAGAAAACCTTTGGTGGTAACTTACTTCCTTAACCGCTTTGGAGGCAATGGCTGAAAGGGTCAAATCCTTACTTTTTTGTAACTCCTTTAAAAACAATAGGTGATACACATCAAATAAAAATTGTCTGGCCATAATATATCCAAAATCTGTATTGGGTTGTTCCACCAAAAGCACATTCAAATATTCATGTTCTTTTCTGAGCATGGCTATGTCATCTTCGTCCCTTCCATCTCCAACAATTTTTGCAGCATATTGATAGTAACTACGAACCTGTCCCAATAAATCCAGGGAAATATTTGTGCAGGCAATATCGGTTTCCAAACTTGGCCCGTGACCACAAAGTTCACCCATACGTTGACCAAGGATTAAGGAATTATCGGCAATTCCGAGGATGTATTGATATAAGTTGTTATTCATTTTATAATTTTAAATTGAAATTGAAGTTGAACTTGAAATACCTCAATTAATGTTTTTAATTCTTGTTACAATGATTCGAATGAGTTGGTCATTTTCGTCCTTTAATACTGTCAAACTTTCGTTTGAAAATAATTCAGCTTTTGTTTGAATATTGAGATTCCGATGGCATTCCCTTAATTCTTTTAAGCATATTCTCAATTTATTGGTTTTATCTTTATCAGTTCCGGCGCCCAAAACTTCTCCATAATTTAAAGCTGAGGAACATGAATATCTGATAAGTTGTTTGGCTAAATAATCTCCAGCATAAGACATTGGTTTTTTGTCATACAACAAAATAACAGATGCGGCAAAATTTTCCAACCGTTCACTTAAATCAAATTTTATATCGGCCATATTCTCATTTTCAGTTTCAATTTCAACTTCAACTTCAATTTCTCCTTACATATATTTAACATCATCCGGCAACTCATAAAATGTTGGGTGGCGATACACCTTGTCTTTTGCAGGCTCAAACAATTCGCCATTATGCTCTGGATTTGATGCTGTAATATGTTTGGACTCCACAACCCATATACTCACACCTTCATTTCTGCGTGTGTAAACATCCCGGGCATTTTCGAGAGCCATTTCCGCATCTGCCGCGTGAAGGCTTCCAAAATGGCGATGTTCCAATCCGTTTTTACTTCTTACGAAGACTTCCCAAAGTGGCCAGTTTTTTTTCATCTTTTAGTGCCCGCAAAAGTGGGTATCTTATTAATTCAACAATTACATTAAGTTATTTTAAACTGCCTGAGTTTCCTGCCTTCGCAGGAAGTTTTGCTTTTCAGCGTAAGCCATGGCCGCTTCCCTTACCCATTCACCGCGCTCCCAAGCTCCAACTCTGGCTTTCATGCGCTCTTTATTACAGGGACCATGTCCTTTAACAACTTGCCAGAATTCGTTCCAATCGATCTCACCAAAATCATAATGGCCCGTTTTTTCATTCCATTTTAAATCCGGGTCTGGGATTTTTATCCCTAAAATATCGGCCTGTGGAACCGTTTGGTCAATAAATTGTTGGCGCAATTCGTCGTTTGTTTTACGTTTCAGTTTCCATTTCATGGATTGTTCTGTGTGTGTTGATTCTGCATCAGTGGGCCCAAACATCATCAAGGCTGGCCACCACCAACGGTTCAAGGCATCTTGTGCCATCTCTTTTTGTTCAGGTGTTCCATTACATAACTTCAGCATAATTTCATAACCCTGTCGTTGATGGAAACTTTCTTCCTTGCATACTCGAACCATGGCTCTTGCATAAGGCCCAAAGGAAGTGTTGCACAAAGGCACTTGGTTGATAATTGCAGCGCCATCCACCAACCAACCAATGGCACCCATATCGGCCCAAGTCACGGTTGGATAATTAAAGATGCTTGAATATTTGGCTTTACCTGTATGTAATTGTTCATACATTTCGTCACGGGAGATTCCCAAGGTCTCACAGGCACTATAGAGATACAGACCATGGCCTGCTTCATCCTGAACTTTGGCCAATAAGGCCACTTTGCGCCTCAATGACGGTGCCCGTGTAATCCAGTTGCCTTCAGGCAGCATCCCCACAATCTCGGAATGGGCGTGTTGGGATATTTGCCTGATATGGGTTTGCCTATATTTTTCAGGCATCCAGTCCTTAGGTTCAATTTTTTCATCCCGAGCAATTCGAGCTTCAAATTGTTGTTCCAAGTTTTTTATTTGGTCTTCACTCATAGCATTTGAGATAAATTTTATATATCAAAATCAACTATCACCTTTTTGGTCGTAGGAACCGATTGACAGCTCAAGACAAAATTGTTGGCCAATTCCTTATCTTCAAGCGCATAGTTGACTTTCATTTGCACTGAACCCTCAATCAATTTGCATTTACAAGTACTGCAAACACCGCCTTTACATGCAAAAGGCAAATCCGCTCCGGCAGCCAATGCGCCATCAAGAATGGTGTCAAAATCATCATCCATTATAAAATGGAATTCTTTGCCTCCATCAATAATGGTGACTTCGGTCCCATCGGCTCGCTGTTCCAAAACTTCCGCAATATGCCTATTTTCTTCTTCAGAACTCCCTGTAAAGAAAAGTTCATAGTGGATTTTCTCCTTTGGTAACCCCGCAGCTAGCAATTCGTCCCGAATCAAGAAAATCATGTCCTGCGGTCCGCAAATAAAGGCATGAGCCGTATCTTCAATATCGATGAATGTTTTGGTTAAAACTGCTAACTTTTCTTTATCGAACCTTCCGTTTAAAAAGGGAATGTCCCGTTGTTCCTTGGTCAAAAAATAAAATACCTGAAACCTATGGAAAAACTTACTTTTAAGCTGTTCAATTTCTTCCTTAAAGATAATGGATTTAACCGTGCGATTCAAGTAAAACAACTTGAATGTACTGTTGGGTTCTTTGTTCAAATGGGTTTTGATTATAGAGATTATTGGCGTGATTCCGCTACCTGCAGCAAAAGCAATATAATTTTTTGATGCTTTAGGATCCGACTCCACATAAAATTCTCCATGGGGAGGCATAACTTGCAATACATCGCCCTTTTTGAGCTCGTTAAAAGCATAGTTTGAAAACATGCCCTCGCTTATGGTTTTCACTGCAACTTTCCATTCATTTTCAAAGGGACTTGTGCAAAGCGAGTAATTTCGACGAACATCCTGACCGTCAATTTCTTTTCGTATGGTTAAATGTTGGCCTTGTTTGAATTTAAATTTCTCCTTTAATCCATTTGGGACATCAAAGGTTATGACCACGGAATCCTTGGTTTCTTTATAAATATCTGCAACCTTTATGTTGTGAAATTCTGCCATATTCATTTAAAAATACAAACTAACAACTGTTAGTTTATTTGACAAATTTACAAAATATATTCTAAACTATTTGTTAATTCCGAGCCTATCCCTAACCCTTTCCTAAAAGAAAGGGAATTTGATTTGATTTCAACATCCTACTCTTACTTAAATTTGAAAAGGTTATACTTTAATTGCAATCCCATTAATAAGGACATCGCTTAAATTCTGGGCCAATTCTTCTGGGTTCAAATCCTCTTTATTTGGAATCCAAAGGTAGAGCGAACGCAGTGTTGAAAGAATTGAAAAGAGGGTGACATCTACATTGGAATCCACGATTTCGTTGTTATTGATGCCCTCAATTAGAACGTTTCGAAACTCGTCTTCATAATTTGAACGCAATTGCAGATAATATTCCAATTTTTCCTCAAGATGCATCCAGTCGTTATTTAAGGATGCCATACCATAGGTGTTTCGGGAGGTAATGTTTACATGGAGCTTTACAATCTCCTTGATTTTTTGGATACTTGTGCCTTGGGAAGCCTTAATCATTTTCATGCCTTCGGTAAACTCCTCTGCCAATGAAATGATAATCTCTTTTAAAATATCCTGTTTGGAGTTGATATGGTTATAGAGACTTGCCGCCTTGATGCCCATTGCTTTGGCAAGATCTCGCATGGTTACTGCGCTATAGCCTTTATGTTTAAAAAGTTTAGCAGCGGTTTTGATGATTTCGTCTTTACGTGTTTCTGGTTTCAAGCTTTTCCATGACCCTTTCCACTCGCCCACCGGACGGACAGGAAGAAAAGGGAATTTGATTTTATTACTATTAAAATTTAAATATAATTATTCAATAGCGTCCAAAACGATTTAAAAAGAGAAAGGTATTTTGTATCTCAAAAGATTACTTTTGAGTTGCACAACAAAAGCCCCTTTCTCTATGACAAATATAACCTTATTCTCTCAGATTATTTCCAAATTGGACCGCAGA
>DASWKU010000465.1:0-10953 GCA_036396455.1 Flavobacteriaceae bacterium | reverse complement strand
ATAAATTTAACCTTACTCCCTAATCTTGAAGCACTCGATGAAATCGTGGTTATTGGTTATGGTACAGCCCGTAAGTCGGATTTAACAGGTTCTATAGTTACCATTGGTGGTGGTGATGTTAAAGAACAAGCCATTTCTAATGTTGCAGAAGCTTTAACGGGCCGTTTGGCTGGGGTTCAAGTGACCTCCTCAGAAGGTTCTCCAGACGCAGATATTATTATTAGAGTTAGAGGAGGTGGCTCCTTGACCCAAGACAGTAGTCCTTTGATTATTATTGATGGATTCCCCGTAAGCAGCATGAGTGATGTTTCTCCTTCGGAAATCGAAAACATTACAATTCTAAAAGATGCATCATCCACAGCCATTTATGGTTCGAGAGGGGCAAATGGTGTTGTAATCATAACCACTAAAAGTGGAAAAGAAGGCAAGATAAACGTAAGTTTTAATGCATTCTACGGTGTTAAGAAAATAGCAGAAACCATCGATGTACAGGATCCAGAAGATTTTGTTAAATGGCAATACGAGTATGCGCTACTTAGAGATAACTTGGAATCTTATGAGAGATATTTTGGTCTGTGGCAAGATTACGACCAATATTTGGGGATGAAAGGGAACAATTGGCAAAAACAAATTTATGGTCGAATGGGTGAGGTTGAGAGTCGTGATCTTGGAATTCGTGGTGGCTCTGAAAAAATAAATTATAATTTCAACTATGCACTCTATGATGTAAAGACCATCATGGTTGGCTCAGATTTTAGAAGGAATAACTTGTCATTGGCATTGAAAAGCAGAGCTAGTGACAAAGTGGATTTGACATTTAATGTTCGATATTCTGATACAGAAATCAACGGTAGTGGAGCCAATGAACAAAATGAGGTGTCTTCTGCAGATGCGCGTTTAAGGCATAGTGTGGGTTATTCTCCAATACCTATTGCAGGAATAACTGCTGCTGATGTAGATGATGTAGATATTTCAGGTTATTTGGTAAATCCTTTTGTTGCGGTAAATGACAACCAACGTCAACAGCTCAGAAAAACATTCGATGTATACGGAAGCTTTTCATGGAAAATAATTGACGACCTTCAATTTAAAACAGATTTAGGATTAAGTAACCGTTACGATCAGGATTACCGTTTCTATGGTCGCTCTACCTATTATGCAAATAACAGACCTTCTGCTGAAAATCAAGGAAAACCGGCATTGCTGTTTAGTGATGAAAAACGTGTTGGATTTAGAAATGTGAACACACTTAATTACGATTTTCAAAAATTATTGGGAGACAATCATAGTTTAAAGCTTCTGGTAGGTGAAGAAATGCTCATTGATCGGCGCAATGAGGTGACTACTGAAATTCAAGGCTTTCCAAGAGATTTTGACTTTTATACCGCTAGAAACCTCACCACACAAGGTATTCCCCAAACAGTGGATAACAATTACAGCCCAGATGATAAATTGCTATCCTTTTTTGGTCGAGTAGAATACGGCTTTATGGATCGTTACCTTTTAAATGCTACGTTTCGTGCGGATGGATCCAGTAAATTTTTAGGAAATAATCGTTGGGGTTATTTCCCATCTGCTGCTGCAGCCTGGAAAATTTCAGAAGAAGAGTTTTTAAAGGGTGTCGATTGGATAAACACACTAAAAGTTAGGTTGAGTTATGGTGAAGTGGGCAATAATAATATCCCGTCGGGTCAAACCGTACAAAATTTCATATCCAGAACAACGACTTTCTTGAATGATGTTACCAGCTATTGGGCAGCATCCAATACTTTGGCCAATCCAGACCTTAAATGGGAAACTACGGTAACAAAAAACCTTGGTCTTGACTTTGATCTTTTCAGAGGTCGTATTAGTGGTTCTGTTGAAGCCTATAAAAATACAACTGAAGACCTGTTGATCAATTTCCCGGTACCAGGAACGGGTTATGCTACACAGTATAGAAATATGGGAGAAATTCAAAATAAGGGTATCGAGGCTTCTTTAAATGTTTCTGCTATAGAAAAAGAGGATTATGGTTTGAATTTTTCTTTCAATATCGGGTTTAACAAAAATAAAATAAACTCGCTTGGCGTGATGGACGATTTTGGTCAAAATACTAATTGGGCATCCACCCAAATAGGGAATGATTATGTGGTAAATGTTGGAGAGCCTATAGGTTTAATGTACGGTTTCCAAAGTGATGGCCGTTATGAAGTGTCAGACTTTGATTATAATGCCGGTACAGGTACCTATACTTTGAAATCTGGTGTTGTAGATAATCAATGGTTAGGAAATGTTATGCCTGGAACCATGAAATTAAAAGATATAAATGGTGATGGTATTGTTGATGTTAACGATCAAACCATCATTGGAGATTCAAATCCAAAACATACCGGCGGTTTTGTAATTAATGCTTACGCCTATGGTTTTGATCTATCAGCAGCATTTAACTGGAGTGTGGGCAATGATATTTATAACGCCAATAAAGTTGAGTTTACAACCTCCAATCAAAACGGGCAATACCGAAACTTGAGTACCATTATGGCTGATGGAAATCGATGGACCAATTTAGATCCAGTTTCAGGTCAATTGGTAACTGACCCAGTGCAATTGGAAGCCATGAATGCTAATACCACAATGTGGTCGCCATATATGTCCCGATTTGTATTCAGTGATTGGGCAGTTGAAGATGGTTCATTTTTAAGATTGAACACCCTTACTTTGGGATATACAGTACCAGAGTCCTTAATCTCTCAAGTTGGCATTTCCAAACTTAGATTTTACGCTACTGCCAATAACGTTTTTATCATTACAGATTATTCTGGACTTGATCCCGAAGTTTCAACGAGAAGAAGGACTCCCCTTACACCTGGGGTGGATTATTCACCGTTTCCACGTAGTAGACAATTGGTTTTTGGTTTAAACCTTAATTTTTAAATAAAAAAAAATTATTAGAAGATGAAAAATTTAATTATAATCATTTCAGCAATACTAATGGTTGGTCTTTTTAACTCTTGTCAGGAGTTGGACGGTGATTTTTTGGATGCACCGGCAAAATCAACCTTAGATGAATCTGTCATTTTTTCTACGCCGGCATTGGCCAAAGGTGCTGTAGATGGCATTATGGAGCCTATGGGTCAAACCAACTCTTACAGAGGGCGTTTTACACCTTTTTACGGATTTAACACCGATACCGAATGGAATTATAGTTCAAGTAGTTCTGGAAGTTCTCAAGGAGAGCTCATGATATATGACACAAAGCCCAATAATTCCCAAATGAATTCTGAGAATAACGCTTGGGCAATGATGTATTCAGGTATTGAACGTGCCAATATTTGTATTAGGGGATTGCGCAATTTCGGTAACCTTGAACCAGGAACCGAACTTGGCCAACTTTTAGGTGAAGCTTTAACATTGAGAGCCATCTATTATGCCGATCTAACGAAAGCTTGGGGAGATGTTCCGGCACGTTTCGAACCCATCAATTCGGAAACTATATATATAGAAAAATCGAGTCGTGACATCATTTATAAACAAATTATTCAAGATTTAGAGGAAGCTTCTACTTTAGTGGCATGGCCAAACGAAACTGGGGCTACAACTTCAGTAGAACGAGTCAATAAGGCTTTTGTAAAAGCATTCAGGGCGCGTTTGGCAATGGTTGCCAGTGGTTTTCAACGTTATCCAGACGGTGTTAGAAGAAGTAATGACCCTGAGCTTTCAGTTCAAAATATGTATAAAATCGCATTGGACGAATGTCGTTCTGTTATCAATAGCGGAACTGCCCATTTAGAGCCTTCATTTGAAACCTTTTGGAGAAATTTTAACGAAGAAAAAGTAGCTGCTGGAGGCGAATCGCTTTGGGAGATCCCTTTTGCTGCGGGTCGAGGTCGTGTAAATTTCTCATTTGCAGTACGTCACCGTAGTGTTGACCAGCATACGGCTCAAGCTAGAGGAGGTATTGCAGGGCCATTACCAATTGTTTTTTATGACTATGATGAGGCCGATAGCCGTAGAGATGTAACCTGTGTCCCATACCAATGGGGTACTGCTGTAAATGGCATTTCTCAACAGGAGTTAGTAGGTTTAGATACATGGTATTTTGGAAAATACCGCTATGAGTGGATGACACGGTATGTAACGTCAACCAACGATGATGGTATTAACTGGATGTACATGCGTTATGCCGAAGTTCTTCTTATAGCTGCTGAAGCAGCCAATGAACTGGAAGGCCCGGGGGCAGCAGCACCTTACTTAAAAGAAATTCGTAGTAGGGCATTCCCTTCGGCACTTCATGCACAAAAGGTAGATGCTTACGTAAATGCCCTAACAAGCAAACAGGACATGTTCAATGCTATAGTAAAAGAGCATGAGCATGAGTTTACAGGAGAAATGATACGTAAGCAAGCCCTTATACGATGGAATTTGTTAAGTTCAAATTTAGATGAAGCTAAAGCTAAAATGTTGGATTTACAAAATCGTACTGGGGATTATGCCGACGTTCCAACTACGTTGTACTACAAGTATGAGGCCGATAACGAAACACTAGATATTTACGGTTTAAATAGAAGCGAAACTGTAGATCCAGGATCTGAATATTCTGCTTTTAACTGGAATCCAGTATTTGATGAGGAGATAAATTCGCTTTACAAAACAGGTGTGAACGTTGATGATAGACAGTTTTGGCCAATATGGCAAGTGTTTATTGATGGAAGTAATGGCAAATTGGTCAATGATTATGGCTATTAATAACTAACAAAGACTAACAATAAATTATAAGTTATCATGAGTATGAAATGCCATAACCAAATAATTCGGATACCAACCGAAAATGATAATATAGGCATTCCATCTGACCTATTAAAAACAAATAAATATTAACAGATGAAAACAAAATATATATTAAAAGGATTGCTGGTTACAATTTTGTTGACCTTCACCGTTACAAATTGTGGTTATGATGAAGACGTCATAGAAGAGCTGGCAATAGATAGGGAATTTGCTCCAGTCGCATTAACCGCTAGAGTTAGAAACCAAACTACAGTAGAATTGAATTGGACCGCAGATGACAATGTGGACCATTATATGGTTGAATTCAGTGCAGATGACCCAGGTTTCAGTACTGTTTTTTTGGCTGTTAATGTGACAGCCAATCAATTGCCATTTCAGGCAGCAATGGAAGGAGAAACACTGTATTATATAAGAGTGAAAGCTGTAAGCTCAAGAGGATTGGATGAATCTAAATATGCAACAATAACGGCACAAACATTAACCGAACAAATTTTTCTACCTTCTCAACCTGGCGACATCGAGGCAACACAGGCAACCTTAAGATGGCCAGCCAATAGCAATGTTACACATATAATATTACAGCCAGGAGACAATAGACATGATATTACAGATCAAGAAAAAGCCGATGGAATTGTCATATTGACTGGATTAACTGGTGAAACTGATTATACAGCTACGTTGTATAATAACACTAAGGTAAGGGGTATACAAATGTTTACAACTGGAATTGATGTTGGTGATAATACGTTGGTGCTTCCCACCGATGATTTATTTCAAGTAATTGCCGATGCAGCCCCTGGAGATATTTTACTATTGGAACAAGGGGATTACACCGCTCAAACAGGAACAATAACTTTAGATAAATCAATTACAATTCAAGGTTTAAGGGTTGATTTTAAACCACTTTTAAAGGTTAATTTCTCAATTGTTTCTGGAGCAGCCGATGTTAGTTTAATTGATTTAGACTTACAAGGTGATGGGGAAGGATCTTCAACTCTTCAGGATGTTGCTAGATATACTGGAGCAGGTAATTACAATTCACTATTGATTAGGGGATGTAACATACATGATTATTCCCGTTCATTTATTGCCGGTAATGTTACTGGTGCCATTGTACAGTCTGTAACAGTCGAAAATTGTGTGGTAACCAATGTCTATACAAGCGGTGGTGATTTTATAGATTTTAGAAATTCAGATGCGCTAAACGTTAGTGTCACTACCAGTACATTTAATAATTGTGCCCCCGGGCGCGACTTTTTCAGACTTGATGCAGCGGGAACTTCAAACAATACTGGTTTAACTGTTAATGTATTATTGGATAGTTGTACTTTATTTGGTGTTTCCAATACGACAGACAGAATTTTATATGTACGATTTAATGCCAATAAAATAACAGTTCGCAATAATCTATTTGCAGAAACCACAGCATATTATTCAAACCAAAGTACCACAGATCCAACGCCTACTTTTAACAATAACAATTATTTTAATGCCCCTGGATTTTATACAACAAATACGGTGTATGATAGCACCACAACATATACCACATTGGACCCTGGATTTGTAGACGCAGCTTCCGGTAATTTTACGGTTACCAATCAAACCTTATTGGATAATGCGGTTGGAGACCCACGTTGGAGACAATAATATTTGAGTTAGTTAATTTTAAAAAAGGTATGCTTTGATTGATGAATTTGCATACCTTTTTTGTTCTAGGAAGCGTTTCTAATTGATAAAGAAGTTAATGTTGCTTTGCCATTATGAACCTTAAATTAAGTCACATAGGAATTAGTTTGTTGATATCAGTTTTTACTGTACAATCACAAAACACCTATGAAATTGATACAAGTTACACAATCAATAGTGCTTATAAAAAATACCTAAAACAGTATCCTGATATTGAAATTGTCAAACCTCGAGGTTTTGAAAATGTCATTGAAGAAGCAGATATTGCATATAAAGATTTGGGCTACCGCAAGCTTCATTTGGACGCTTATTATAATTCAAATAAAAAATTAAAACCTGCGATTATATTGATTCATGGTGGCGGATGGAAATCGGGAAACAAATCCCTTATGGAACCGATGGCCCAACACATGGCATCCAAAGGATATGCCTGTTTTACAGTTGAATACCGATTATCTTTAGAGGCAAAGTTTCCTTCAGGAATTTTTGATGTAAAGACTGCCATTCAATATGTCAAATCAAATGCCGACAGATTTTTTGTGGATACCATGAAAGTAGCTGTTTTAGGATGTTCGGCAGGAGGGCAAATGGCTGCTTTAATTGGCACAACAAACAATAATGAAGATTTTGAAGATGCAGCCAGTATTTACAAAAACTCATCAACTGTTCATGCTATTATAGATGTAGATGGAATATTGGCATTCAAACATCCAAAATCCGAAGAAGGAAAAGTGGCAAGTTTATGGTTGGGAGGAAATTCAGAAGAAAATCTGGAAACCTGGATAAATGCATCGGCATTAACGCATACCGATCAAAATACGCCACCAATTTTGTTTATTGGCAGTAAATATGATCGATTTCAAGCTGGAAGAGAAGACATGATCAAAATTTTAAATCAATATAATATTTACAATCAGGTTGAAAATTTTACGAATGCTCCACATTCTTTTTGGCTATTTCATCCTTGGTTTGAAGATACTACTGAATACGTTATTAAATTTCTAGACAAGACCTTTAAAAAAATATAGAAACACATAATCAATTTAACAAATGAAAACATTAAAGATCATACCAGTATTATTCTTAGTAAGTCTCTTTGCTTGTAAAAATCAAGATAAAAAAGTTGAATCTTCGTCACAGGCAGATGAAATTCAGATGGAATCTACAACTTCTCCTAAAACCTATGCCGAAATCTCAATTGCCCAAGGTGGTGCATGGAAAGGCCAAGTTTATGAAGGTGGAACTTCATTTAATAATGTGGCTTCACTGAACGTTCCTAAATCACACACAGACCATTCGTGGTATATAAGGTATGAAGGCCCGGGATGGGAAAACAATAAAGTAGGCTATCGTTTGTATTTGGATTGGCGAAATGCCATCGATATTTTTGGAAAAGTAACCGATAGTATCGTACTTCCATTGGTTGGGCAAGATGGTTTTGATTCGTACCATGAAATGCAACCTTGGGGAACCGATATCTTAAAAGTGGGTAAAGGATTAGGTGTGGGATCGCTTGGCAGATATGTAAACAATGAAGTCCTTCACTTTAATGAGGTGGATTCTACCTTTGCTTCAGTAGAGAATTCAACCCAAAAATCTAGTGTAAATGTTGAATATTATGGTTGGAAAACGGCCAATGATAAAATAGATTTAAAATCAACTTTAACGATTAGACCAGATAATCGCTACACAATGCACACCATTCATTCTTCCAAAGCGATCACAGGTATTTGTACGGGGATTGTGGATCACGGAGTTGAATATTTTACAAAAGAAAGTACCAATAAAAAATGGGCTTATATTGCAACCTACGGTGAACAAACATTGGTCCCTGACGATTTGGGAATGGCCATTTTTTACGAAGTTGAGACCGTTGCAAAGGTCATTGATGCGGAATTCGACAATCTCTTGGAGTTTAAACCCACTACAAATCCGGTGTCCTTTTACTTTTTGGGAGCTTGGGAACAGGAAAAAGACGGCATAAAAACCAAAGGGGAATTCTTGACTTATCTGAATGAAAAATTGACTGAATTAAATACGAATAATAAATTAGAATAATTATGATTAATGTTTCAAAAAGAATTCATCGGTTTTTGTGCGTTCTTGGTTTTTTAATGCTGACAAGCCAACAATTTATGGCACAGGATAAAAATGAAACCCAAAGTGATTCAGCAAAAATCTTTACAATAGAGAATTGTGTGAATACCTTTTCCATGGAGGATGCCATAAGCACAGAAGTAGGATATCAATATTGGTTTGCCGACAAGGATTTTTTGGATGGGCGTACCTTAAAAATGAGTGTGGTCGCTCCACATAAGTCAACGCACGCTCCTCATAAACATATTGAGGATGAATTCTTTTTTATTCTGGAAGGCACCGCAAGTTTTTATCTTGACGGTAAAACCAAAGAAGTCGGAAAATATACGAGCTTATATTGCCCTTCAAACGTCATGCATGGAATCAGTAATGCTGGTGATACCGAATTAAAATATCTCGTCATTAAAAAATATCAAAAGAATTAGAAAGTATTATGAAGTTAAATATGAATACGTATAAAAGAATACCATATCAAATAGTTGGGTTGTTTCTGGTTTTCACCGTTTTAATGGGTTGCAAAGAATCAAAACAGGAAAACCAAGCACTTAAAGACACAAAGTTGGCAATTTCAGACACCTTAAAATGGTCTGAACGGATGGCACTATCGGAGATGAAACGCAATCCAAAGGCATTTCAAATTGATGGTAAGGAAGTACCAAAATGGGATTATGTACATGGTTTGGTACTCACAGGCTTTGAAAGATTATACGAAAAAACAGAGAATCAAAAATATTACGATTATATAAAGGAATATGTTGATACACTAATTGACAGTACAGGTGCGATAACCACTTATAAATTTTCAAACTACAATATCGATATGATCGAAGCGGGAAAACTGCTTTTCAATATTTACAACGGTACAAAAGATGAAAAATACCTCAAAGCCATGCAGTTGTTAAGACAGCAACTTGAAGAACATCCACGTACCTCTGAAGGCGGATTTTGGCATAAAAAAATCTATCCACACCAAATGTGGCTCGACGGTTTATATATGGGCGCTCCATTCTATGCAAGGTATACCGTGCAATTTGAAGACGGTAAAAATCTAGATGATGTAGCAAAACAGTTTGAACTCATTCAAAAGCATTCTTTAGATGAAAAAACCGGACTATTGTATCACGGTTGGGACGAAAGCAAACAAATGGATTGGGCCAATAAAAAGACAGGAACATCGCCTAACTTTTGGTCGCGATCTTTAGGTTGGTATGCCATGGCCTTGGTGGATGTGCTGGATTATTTTCCAAAAGGCCATCCAAAACAACCCGAATTAATTTCTTATTTAAATCAATTGGCCGAAGCCTTGACCAAATTTCAAGATACATCGGGATTGTGGTACCAAGTTACCGATATGGGTGGTAAAGAAGGCAATTATCTGGAATCCACAGGGACTTCCATGTTTGCTTATGCTTTGGCAAAAGGCGTGAACAAAGGCTATTTGCCTTCAGAGTTTAAGGAAGTTGCCAATAAAGCTTTTGATGGATTGACCAGAGATCTTATTGTAGTCGCAGACGATGGCGAAATTACAATCACACAAGCTTGTGCGGTTGCCGGTTTAGGTGGGAATCCTTATCGCGATGGATCATATGAGTATTATGTGAACGAACGTAAAAAGGATAATGACCCCAAAGCCACAGGGCCGTTTATTTTGGCAGCTTTGGAATTGGACAAATAAAAACAGAATGAAGTTTTTAAAAATAGCGATATTAATAGGTTTAATTTTTTCCAACAAAATAACGTTTGGACAAATTGAAACTGAAAATCGCCATTCAAATGTATGGGTGTCCGATAATGGCAATGGTACGTATTCCAATCCCATTTTACATGCCGATTATTCCGATCCGGATGTCATAAGGGTTGGAGATGATTATTACATGACCGCTTCCTCTTTTAATTGTATTCCAGGACTGCCCATTCTTCATTCCAAAGATTTGGTAAACTGGGAATTGATCAATTATGCACTGCAGAAACAACCACCTTTTGACGTGTTTGATAAACCGCAACATGGCAATGGCGTGTGGGCACCTTGTATGAGATACCATAACGATGAATTTTATATTTACTATCCAGATCCGGATTATGGCATTTATATGGTCAAAACACATGACCCTAAAGGAATTTGGTCCGATCCTATTTTGGTAAAGGAAGGTAAAGGGATTATCGATCCAACACCATTATGGGACGACGATGGAAAAGTCTATTTGGCTTATGCGTTTGCAGGAAGCAGGGCTGGAATCAAAAGTTTATTGGCCATTTGTGCCATGAATGCTGAAGGGACCATTGCAAACGGTGATGATGTCATGCTTATTGATGGACATATTGATGAACCAACCATTGAAGGTCCCAAATTTTACAAATATAAAGGCTACTATTACATTTTTGCACCTGCTGGCGGCGTTG
>DASWKU010000464.1:0-8171 GCA_036396455.1 Flavobacteriaceae bacterium | reverse complement strand
GTTGCCCGAATGAAAATGCTGGGTGCCAAAGTGGTTCCCGCCTTATCGGGAAGTAGAACGTTGAAGGATGCCACCAACGAAGCCATTCGCGACTGGATCAATAACCCTGTAAACACACATTACATTATTGGAAGCGTCGTTGGTCCACATCCCTATCCGGATATGGTGGCTCGGTTTCAAAGTGTGGTTTCCGAAGAAATTCAGTGGCAATTAAAAGAACAGGAAGGGATTACAAAACCTGATTATGTGGTGGCCTGTGTTGGTGGTGGCAGTAACGCTGCCGGTGCTTACTATCATTTCTTGGAAGATACCAGTGTAAAATTGATTGCCGTGGAAGCTGCGGGACTTGGGGTTGATTCTGGTGAAAGTGCAGCCACGTCGGTATTGGGCAAAGAAGGCATTATTCATGGAAGCAAGACCTTGTTGATGCAAACCAAAGATGGACAGATCACCGAACCCTACTCCATTTCGGCGGGATTGGATTATCCCGGTGTTGGCCCCATGCATGCCCATTTATATAAATCGGGCCGTGCGGAATTCATTTCAATTACCGATGATGAAGCCATGACCGCAGGTTTGGAGCTTTGCCAGTTGGAAGGTATCATTCCTGCCATTGAAAGTGCCCATGCACTGGCAATTTTCGAACAGAAGAAATTTAATCCTGAAGATGTGATCGTGCTGAGTTTATCAGGTAGAGGAGATAAAGATTTGGATACCTATATCAGTTATTTTAAGCTATAAATGAAATCTATTTTTTTTATCATTATTATTTTTTGTGTCTCCTGTAAACCTATAGACACACTGTCCGTTGATGTGTCCGGAGCTATTGTCATTCCGAAGCATTATATTGTTTCCACAACAAAAGATGACATGACTATTGATGGAAATGCCGATGAGTTAAGTTGGGAAAATGCTTCTTTTACAGATAATTTTATTGATATTGAAGGTATAATAACACCAAAATTCAATACCAAAACCAAGATGCTCTGGGACGATGACTATTTGTATGTGTACGCCGAAATGGAAGAACCACATATCTGGGGAAATTTAAGGCAAAGGGATACCGTCATTTTTTATAATAATGATTTTGAAGTTTTTATAAATCCAGCTGGTGATGCCGCTCGCTATGGCGAGATTGAGATCAATGCCTTAAATACCGTTTGGGATTTGTATTTAAGCAAACCCTACCGCACTGGAGGAAAGCCAGATTTCAATTGGAACTTGGATCGCTTGAAATCTGCCGTAAAAGTCCATGGGACCTTGAATAATCCCAATGACCTCGATTCATTATGGACCGTAGAACTGGCCATTCCCTTAAAACCTTTGATTGCCCTTAAAAATAATCCAAAGACAACACCAAAGGAAGGCGAACAATGGCGCATTAATTTTTCTCGGGTAGAATGGGAATATGACCTAAAGGATGGAAAATATGTTAGAAAGAAAGAGCATGGTAACTATTTGAAAGAACACAATTGGGTCTGGAGCCAACAAAAGGTCATCAACATGCATGAACCTGAAAAATGGGGGTTTTTACAGTTCACAAAGGAAAAGTCTTCAAAAGACATTACATTTATCAAAGATGAAGATATGCCCATTAAACAAGCTGCTTTTGCCCTTTTCAGAAAAACAAGATCCGGCAACTTAAAACATCTGTTGGAACACGATACTGGATTTCACCAAGGGATTGCTGTGACCTATCAAAAAGGTAAAACCATTACGGCACAGTTTCAAAAAACAAATTTGGGTTTTGAATACACCTTGGCAACACAAAACGCAATATATAGCATTGACCAAAACGGCATATTAAAATCACTATGAAAGATTTAATCCTTCTTTTATCAACATTGGCACTAATTTCCTGTAAGGAAACACAACCTTCCCAAACTTCTTCTTCACTGGTTGAAAAAAAATTCATTTTTGCCACTTGGGCCAACTCCGGAGGGGCTTTTGATGCATCCATTTGGGAAAGCAAATTGGCTTATTATGACATGTTGGGAATATCAGAAGTGTTGGTCCATGGAGACCCGGAATTTTTGGAGCAGCTTGTTCCCTTGGCCACAGAAAAAGACATCAAAGTTCATGCTTGGATGTGGACATTGAACCGCCCAAACGATACCATTGCAAACAAACACCCCGATTGGTATGCCGTGAACAGAAATGGACAAAACTCTTTGGAATACCGAGCTTATGTAGATTATTACCAATGGTTAAGTCCGTTTCATCCCAAAGCCCGTGAATACATTAAAAACAATGTTAGAAAACTCGCCAAAGTAAAAGGGCTGGCATCCATTCATTTGGATTATGTGCGTTATGTGGATGTCATTTTAGGTGCCGATCTGCAATCTAAATATGGATTGGTTCAAGACCATGAAATGCCAGAATACGATTATGGTTACCATCCCATTGCCCGGGAAGGCTTCAAAAAAATCTTCGGAAAGGACCCCATGGAAATGGAGCACCCGGAATTAAGCCCCGAATGGCGACAGTACAGATTGAATGCCGTAACATCTTTGGTCAATGAAATTGCCAACATTGCCCATGAAAGCCATAACAACCTAACGGCTGCCGTATTTCCTTTTCCCGAAATGTCCCGCCAAATGGTACGACAGGCTTGGAACGACTGGAATCTGGATGCTGCCTATCCCATGATTTACAACAATTTTTATCGTGAAAATGTGAATTGGATTGGTTTTGTAACGGAACAGGACGTTCATGACGTAGACTTTCCCATCTATTCCGGTTTATACGCCCCAGCGTTGAAAGACCCAGCAGATTTGGAAAAAGCCATTAGGTTGGCCAAAGAAAAAGGGGCCAAAGGCATTTCAATATTTACCGCAGATAATCTTGACAAAGCACAAAAGGAGATATTTATTAAACTGAAGAAAGAATTTAACAATGAATAGAATCAATCAGAAACTTAAAGAAGACGACCACTCCAATGGTGTGGCAGGAAAAATACTCTCCATATATTTTACCGCCGGATACCCAAATCTTGATGATACGGTTTCCATTATCAAAGCATTGGAACAATCGGGTGTCGATATGATTGAAATCGGTTTGCCATTTAGCGATCCCTTGGCCGATGGCCCCACCATTCAAGCGAGTTCGACACAAGCTTTGAAAAATGGAATGACCACTGAAATCCTGTTCAATCAGTTAAAGGATATCAGAAAAACAGTAACCATTCCCTTGATTATCATGGGTTATTTTAATCCAATTTTGCAATTTGGTGTAGAAACCTTCTGTAAAAAATGCCAAGAGATTGGCATCGACGGATTGATTATTCCCGATTTGCCCGTTGATGTTTATAATGAACAGTACAAAAGTATTTTTGAGTCTTATGGCTTGATCAATATCTTTTTGATTACACCCCAAACTTCTGATGAGCGCATTCGTTTTATCGATTCCATTTCCAAGGGATTTATCTATATGGTGAGCAGTGCCAGTACCACAGGCGCAAAAGTCGGTTTTGGGGAAGAGCAATTGTCCTATTTCAAACGTATTTCTGAAATGAAGCTGAAAAATCCGCAAATTGTTGGTTTTGGAATTTCAAATCATAGCACCTTCACCCAGGCAACCCAATATACAAAAGGTGCCATAATTGGTAGTGCTTTTATTAAATATCTAACTGAAAATGGAACAAACCATATTGGTGTGTTTATTGATCGCGTTCTAAAATAATTTTAAGGAATCTTATTTGGTTGGTTTTAATTCATTAATTTTAAACAACATATAAACTATTCCTTATGAAAAAACTTCTCTACACCTTATTCTTTGTACTGGTTGGCACACTAATGGCACAAGCTCAAGATGAAGCAATATCAAATGAAAACCCATTGGATAAACTTAAATTTATTATTGGCGAATGGGAAGGCGAAGGATGGATGATGACCCAAACCGGAAAACAATCTACAAAAATAAAGGAAACAGCATCTTGCAAAGCAGGCGGCACTGTTTTGGTCCTTGAGGGATTGGGCACTAAACTGGATACAATAACCAATGAAGAAAAAGTTGTACACGATGCATTTGGTGTTATTTATCTTGATCCAAGAACCAATACTTTAGCCTTGCACGCTTACAAGGATGGTTATGTAAATGAAAGTAACATTGAATTTATAAACGACAAAAAAATACGCTGGTTTTTAGATATCCCAAATGGGAGCAAGATCAGGTTCACCGCTGACTACAGCACTGAAAACAAATGGGTGGAAATAGGCGAATTTAGTAGAGACGGCAGCAACTGGGTGCAGTTTTTAGGTATGGAATTGACAAAAACAGCCAACTGAAATTTTGGGATATTCTTTCCCGATTTTAAGATTGTTTTAATAGAATTTTGACCCATATTTTTATGTTATTGATGAAACCATTGTTTAATCATAAAAACATTGGGGTGGACCATGAAAATTAGCGTACAGGGACACAAAAGCTTTTCGGATTAGGTTTTAAGTTTCTAAAAAACAAAACACTTCGGTTCAGGCCATTAGTGGCTATCTTTATAGCTGATGTTGCCCACAGTGCGTTCTACGTTATGCTATTTCAATATTCAGACGCCTTCCAAGTCCCAACTCAATCAATTTGTAGTAAGTGGAAACTTGAATGTCGCTCATTCCCCGTTCAATTCGGGAAATGTAGCTTTTTTTGGTCCCCGTCCTTTCGGCAAGTTCTTCTTGAGTTAGATTCGCCTCTTTACGAGCATCTTTAAGCATTGCTCCAAGTCGAAAAGCAAGAGAGTCAGCGTCATATTTGTCACGTCTTTCAGTTCCTTTCTTTCCGTATTTTGCAATGAGGATGTCCTCAAAATCCGTTATATTTTTCATATCAGCCATTTTTGTCTTTTAAATATTCCCTTTTCAATTTCTCGGCAAGTTTTAATTCTTTTCTAGGTGTCTTTTGAGTTTTCTTTACGAAACAGTTAGCAAGTACAACTAAATTCCCGTCATCCAAAAAGCACAAAATCCGGATACTCTTGAAAGTAGTCATCACCCGTACTTCATAAATTCCGTTCGTGTTTTCGAGGGCCTTGAAGAATTTCTTTGGGACCTGTCTTTCAAATCGGACTAAATCCAATACATATTCAATTTTTTCCTGAACCTTGTCTTCTTGGGCTTTGTAAAATTTAGCGAAATATTCTTTGTATAGGATTATCTTTCTTACCACACAACAAAGTTAACTAAATAGTTTACAAATTCAAAAAAAGTTATAAAGTTTAATAGAAAAACGTACGTTCAGTATTGTGGGAGACATGGCATAATTAGGCTTTGTTCTTGAGCATCTGTAGATACAATTGTTCCACTTTGGTTCTGGCCCAAGGTGTTCGCCGTAAAAATTTCAAACTCGATTTTATGGATGGATCATGGGTAAAGCAACGAATGTTTATTGTAAATCCCAAATATTCCCAGCCATAATGTACGACCAAATCGGTGAGGATTTGTTCCAAAGTGATGCCGTGCAATGGGTTATTGGGTTGTTGCAAAATGTATTAATATTAATTCCATCTCTCAGGCCTCCTATCATTATTGCGTTGTGGCCTGTTGTTTCTGTTTCTATTTCTGTTTCGATTATTATTCGAACGTGATGGATTTCCCTGAGGTCTTTGCTGTTGTTTTGGTTGTTCTTCCGTTGCTTGTTCAATGGGTTCAAAACCTTCCAAACGCTCATTTGGAATTCGCATGCCAACCAACTTTTCAATATCTCTCAAGTATGTTTTCTCATCAGCACTCACCAAGGAAATCGCTTCCCCACTTGCTCCTGCCCTTCCGGTTCGGCCAATCCTATGTATATAATCTTCAGAAATGTTTGGCAATTCAAAATTGACCACATGGGGCAACAACGGAATATCCAATCCGCGGGCGGCAATATCCGTCGCCACTAAAATACGGATTTTTCCACTTTTGAATTCTGCCAATGCCTTGGTCCTGGCACCTTGACTTTTATTGCCATGGATGGCCAATGCCGTAATGTTACTGCCAATAAGCTTTTTGGTCAATTTATTGGCACCATGTTTTGTACGGGTGAACACCAGAACCTGCTCCCAATTCCCTTCCAAAATGAGTTTTACAAGTACATTGGGCTTTTGCCCTTTGTCCACAAAATAGACTTTTTGGTCAATGGCATCTACCGTGGAATTCTCCGGAGTGGCCTCCACCAAAATAGGATGGTGCAAAATATCATTGGCCAAGGCCTTGATGTCTTTGGAAAACGTAGCCGAGAACAACAAATTCTGACGTTTGGTTGGCATTAGAGCCATGATTTTTTTAATGTCCCGCAAAAAACCCATGTCCAGCATCCTATCGGCCTCGTCCAACACCAAAATTTCAATTTTGGCCAATGACAATACACGTTGGTTGTTCAAATCCAACAAGCGGCCCGGAGTGGCCACCAAGATGTCAACCCCTTGCCGTAACGACATGACCTGCGAATTTTGATTGACACCTCCAAAGATCACCGCACTTTTAATATCCAAAAACGCACTATATTGTTTAATGTTTTCATAGACCTGGGCCGCAAGTTCCCGTGTTGGCGTAAGCACCAAAACTCTAATGGGACGTTGTCTTAAAGGCTGTTCCTGTGACAGGATTTGCAATATGGGCAAGGTAAATCCTGCTGTTTTGCCGGTTCCTGTTTGTGCAGATGCCATGATATCTTTACGTTCTAAAATTAAGGGAATGGCTTTTTTTTGTATTGGGGAAGGTGTAGTATAACCTTGCTTGCTGACCGCTTTTAATAGGGCATCAGATAAACCTAAGGATTGAAATGACATATAAATATTCTATCAAATGACATTCTTATTTATAGCGTCATTTTTTATTAAGCTGCAAAGGTAGGCTTAATTTATTCAATGTGCCATGATTTATTTTGAAGAAACTTATTTAACCTATTCTATGTAACATATGTAACTCTTAATGATTAAAGTATAAAGATTTTAATGGTATGCCTTCCTATATTTGTAGAGCTATAAATCACTATAACCATTTAATAAGATTTTAAAAAGGAAACACTCCTTAAAGCTTTTGAAGTTTTAGGGAGAGATTTTATTCGGTTTTTCCGTCTTAAAACAACCTTAGCAACTGGATTGCTTTTTTTATAAGTTTATATATGTAATTTATTAACACTATTGTCAAAAATTAAATGCATCTTTGGTATTTGGTTTTACTTGGTAAAATAAGCCGTAATACTAAAATCCTGTTTATTTTGATCTGTTTTTGGGGTTTTAACAACAATCATTACCATGGCTTTGAAAAAAGCTTAAAACAGTACAATTTTCACTTTTAAAATTTATGTAGTGATGGAGAAACTAAATAATAAAAATATTGAACTAGAAAAAGGCAAAACACACATCGTCGTTGAAATTATTCAATATTTACACAATGCTGTTGTGAGTAAAACCATCATAAAAAAAATAACGGGCAATATTACAGCGACCTCTTTTGATGCTGGTGAAGAGCTCGAAGAGAAACTATCACCGTTTGATAATTACATTCAAATTATTGATGGCACTGCAAACCTTACCATCAATAAAAAAGATTACAAGCTAACAAAAGGAGAGGGAATTATTATACCAGCACATAATAGACATCAATTTTCAGCAAAAGAGCAGTTTAAAATGATCTCCACGGTTATAAAAAGTGGCTATGAGGATTAGTCAAAGAACAAATTAATGTAAAAAATTAAATAAAAAAGCAGGCTAATTAGCCTGCTTTCCAATACCAAACAAGATTGCCCATTTGGATTTTCCCTTTTAATGAAATGGTAATAGCAGGAACAAAGATGGAAAAAATACCATAAATTAACTTATACAATTCTTTGGTATGTTTACATAAATCCTAGATTTTAATTCAGTTTGTGTTTAATCAATTATGGTTGTAATGAACTACCTCGACACAGAGCGTACGAGGTATCAGAATCAAGACCGCTACGCTACAAGTCCCGAAGCATCGGGACAAGAAACTAGAGCTTTTTCGTCCAGACTCTTGGTTCTTGTCTCTTGGTTCTTTGCACAACCAGATTATCAAGACGCAACACCCGACGCAGAGCGTCGGGGAATTCTAATGATTAAACAAACCGCTTATTCATGAATGCACGTCCAGAACCTGATTTTAAATATTTTTCAAAATTATAGGCTCTGTATTTGTCGTTGAACACAATATATGTCCAAATCTCAACGGGCAAAC
>DASWKU010000463.1:0-5460 GCA_036396455.1 Flavobacteriaceae bacterium | reverse complement strand
TGGAACAAAACATACTTTCCGGAAGATTTATCTACGATCTGAACGCTCGTAGAGCCACTTTTATTCTTTTTAAGACGCACAAACATTACAGCAAAAGTAAAAAATCAGCCCAAAAATACAACGGGACACCCAAACCACAGGCAAGAACCCAGTGTTTTCAAGGGTTTCAGAGGACAACTATGGGTAACCGCACAAAACAGGAGGGAAAAAAAATAGGGATCCCCAACATTGATTTTCTTAAAAAGGATATAAGCGAACATCACTATTATTTGGGCAGTTAAAACTTTTCGATTCAATCTTTCACTTTAATTTTTTGCAACTAATCAGTATGTATAAATAATTGATTTGCAATGAATACATTAACCACTAAGTACACAAAGAAAAATGCACAAAGTGCACAAAGGGTTGAAAATAAGCATCCTGAATCTTTGAGGTTTTTGTTTAATCCCGAAGCGTTGGAGCTTAGTGGTCTTTGTGGTTAAAACCCTTTTAACCAAACTATTAAAAATAATTCATAGACTGATTAGCTGCAATTTTTTTATACGTAAGTATACTTAATCCATATTCAAATGCTTTCGCTTATATAAGGTTTTTATATACAGTCAATTAAAAAAAATACCTGCGTTTTCGCAGGTTTATTTATGGTTTAAAAAGCTGTTATTATATGTAAATTATCATAGAATTTAAATATAACTACGTATATATTTGTCAAAAATTAAGTATTAGTACTTATATAATATTTAAAGCTGTTAACTATGAAATCACTATTTACAAAATCATTATGGTCATTAACATTTTCCCTACTTCTAGCTTCCTGTGGTGGAAAAGATTCAAAAAAGGAAACGGAAGTGGAAACTTCAAGCAACGTTTCCAGCACAACACTGGAAATTGAAAAACCACAATTGACGTTTGGCTTTATCAAATTAACCGATATGGCACCTTTGGCCATTGCCAAAGAAAAGGGTTTTTTCGAAGATGAGGGCCTATTTGTATCGGTTGAAGCCCAATCCAACTGGAAAAATATTTTGGACCGTGTCATCGATGGGCAACTTGATGGGGCACATATGTTGGCTGGTCAGCCGATAGCTGCAGGCGCGGGATTTGGGAGACAGGCTGAACTGGTCACCACATTTTCCATGGATTTGAACGGAAACGGAATTACGGTTTCCAATGAGGTTTGGTCCAAAATGAAACCAAACGTGCCCAAGGACGAGGAAGGAAAACCAATACACCCAATAAAAGCTGATGCGTTAAAGCCCGTAATTGATGGGTATAAAAATGCTGGAAAACCATTTAAAATGGGAATGGTATTTCCGGTATCCACCCATAACTACGAAATCAGATATTGGCTGGCTGCAGCAGGAATTAACCCTGGAATGTATACAGCCGATAATGTTCAGGGGCAAATCGGTGCAGAAGTATTACTATCGGTAACACCACCACCACAAATGCCGGCAACTTTGGAGGCCGGAACCATTTACGGGTATTGTGTTGGTGAACCATGGAACCAACAGGCTGTGTTTAAAGGTATCGGAGTTCCGGTGGTTACCAATTATGAAATCTGGAAAAATAATCCTGAAAAGGTTTTTGTGATGACCAAGAAATTCGTTGAAGAAAACCCAAATACGGCAATTGCCGTGACAAAGGCATTGATCCGTGCCGGGAAATGGTTGGATGAACCCTCAAACAGATTGGAAGCCGTAAAAATATTGTCCATGCCCCAATATGTGGGAGCGGATGAAGTGGTTTTGGCAAATTCCATGACCGGAACCTTTGAGTTTGAAAAAGGGGACAAGCGAGATTTGCCTGATTTTAATGTATTCTACAAGTACAATGCGACCTATCCATTTTACTCGGATGGCATTTGGTTCTTGACCCAAATGCGCAGATGGGGGCAAATTCCGGAGCCAAAACCGGCCGAGTGGTATTCAGAAACCATAAAGGACATTTACCGTCCGGATATTTGGAAAAAGGCAGCTGAACTTTTGGTGCAAGAAGGGCATATTCCGGCAGGCGATATCCCTATTACAGAAGGTTATAAATCGGCAACCACGGACTTTATTGACGGTAAAAGCTACGATGCCAAGGATCCCATTGGATATATCAATAGCTTTTCCATAGGAAACAAGGATTTGTAATCATAAAACCAAGAAAGATGAAGGAAAGCATAGCATTAAATAGGGTCGCAAGGTATGTAGGGTCTGGTGTTTTTATTCCGATAAAATCGATACTTACAGGTCAGTCGGGAAAAGAAGACTTTAAGAACTTCTTGCGCAAAATGCTAGTGCCTTTTGCTTCCATTGTCCTATTCATTGGATTTTGGCACTTGGGAGCCAAGACGCTTTACAATATCGAAGCTGAATACAAAATTACCAAAGCATTAAATGAGCAAGGCCAAGCCGAAGCTGATGCCGTGAGGGCCTGCATTGCTTCCGGTGCTATTAGCTGTCAGCCAAATACATTGCCTTCTCCGGCCCAGGTATGGGCATCGTTCAATACGTTGTTGGAAGATTACTATGTTATCAAAGCCAACAAGCAGGCTTTTAAGGAAAAAACGGCAGTGTTAAATGAGAACCGATTGGCCGAGGGTAAGGCTCCCATTACCTATACCGGGAGGCCATCGTTCGTGGACCAGATTTTCACGAGTTTGAAAACTGTTTTTGCCGGATTTTTTCTGGCAATGTTGATTGCGGTTCCCATTGGAATTATAATTGGCCTGAGCAAAACTTTGCGGAGTTCCTTCAATTGGTTGATACAAATTTTTAAGCCCGTATCTCCTGTCGTTTGGTTATTATTGGTTTTTATGATTGTAAAGACCCTTACCAAGGAATCCAATTCAGATAGTGCTTTTATAATCTCTTTTATAAGTGTGGGCCTTTGTTCCATGTGGGCAACCTTGGTCAATACGGCCATGGGTGTATCATCTGTAGATAAGGATTATATAAATGTCGCCAAGGTTCTTAAACTGGGCCCAATGCAAAAGATTTTTAAAATCATATTGCCGTCTTCCTTGCCACTAATCTTTACAGGATTAAGAATTACATTATCGGTGGCTTGGATGGTACTTATTGCCATTGAGTTGCTTGCACAAAGCCCGGGATTGGGGTCATTTGTTTGGGAGGAGTTCCAAAATGGGGCCATGGACTCCAACTCAAAAATAATCGTCGCCATGTTTGTGATAGGGCTTATTGGATTTCTACTTGATAGGATTATGTTGACTGTTCAAAATTTGATTTCGTTCAATAAAAATGATTGAAATTAATCTAATAACAATGGTGTGATGGCATATTTAGAACTTAAAAATATTTGCAAAACTTACGGTAAGGGAAGCGATGCCACCGAAGTGCTTTCCAATATTAACCTAAAAATTGAGGAAGGTGAGTTTGTGGCCATAGTGGGATTTACTGGAAGCGGAAAGACCACTTTGGTAAACCTGATCAATGGACTCATAGAACCGACCAGTGGTGAGGTTTTGTTTAAAGGGAAACCTGTTGTTGGGACCGGTCACGAACGCGGTGTCATTTTTCAGAACTATTCCCTGCTTCCTTGGCTAACGGTTGGCCAGAATGTTTATATGGCGGTAAAAGAGGCATTTCCACACGAAAAAAAATCTGCATTGAACCAGATGGTTAAGGACTATGTGGGCATGGTGAACTTGCTGCCGGCCATTAACAAACGTCCAAAAGAGCTTTCAGGCGGCATGCGCCAACGTGTAGCCGTTGCCCGTGCCTTGGCCATGAAACCGGAAATGATCATTATGGATGAGCCATTGGGTGCCCTAGATGCCCTGACCAGAGGAAATTTACAAGATGAAATATTAAAAATTTGGGGAAAAGAGAAACGAACAGCTTTGTTGATTACGAATGATGTAGATGAAGGTATTTATATGGCCGATAAGATCATACCATTGCGACCGGGACCAAAAGCAACCTTGGGACCAGAATTTAAAATTGATATTGGGCGACCGAGAGACAAAACCGAATTGAATGACAATCCCAATTACAAAATGACCCGAAATGCCATCATTGAATATCTCATGGACATCGGTAATGATCGGAAATCGGTAACACAAAAAGAATATTCGTTACCAGATTTGGATCCAAAAAACTTTGTGGAACTCTTATAAAATCAACGTTATGAATTCAATGTCATTAAAGCACAATATGGATATTCTGGAACCTGAAAACGGAATCGTTTATCCTTCATCCAAGATCATGCTAAATCTTGTCAACCTTAAGAAAGTGTATCCTACAGATAAAGGAGATTATATTGTACTGGAAGATTTAAACCTTCAGATCATGAAAGAAGAATTTGTGACCATAATAGGACATTCGGGGTGTGGAAAGACGACCATGCTATCCATGATTGCAGGACTCAATTCAATTTCAGAAGGTCATATTGCGGTCTTGGGAAAATTCATAAAAGGCCCAGGACCGGACAGAGGGGTCATTTTTCAATCTCCAAGTCTAATACCTTGGATGACCGCCCTTCAAAACGTCCTTTTGGGTGTCAAAAAGGTATTTCCACATGCCACAAAATCTCAACGCCTTGACATAGCCAAACACTATTTGCAAAAAGTAGGGCTTGAAGCTGCTTTTGACAAAAAAGCCAGTGCGCTTTCCCAAGGTATGCAACAAAGGGTTGGGATTGCCAGGGCATTCGCCATAAAACCTAAAGTACTGCTTTTGGATGAGCCCTTTGGAATGTTGGATTCGCTAACAAGAGGAGAACTTCAGGATATTCTTATAGAGATATGGAATAAGGAAAAAATCACCGCGGTTATGATTACCCATGACGTAGATGAAGCCATTTTTTTGGCAGATCGTGTGGTTATGATGACCAGTGGCCCAAGCGCTAAAATTGGCGATATTCTTGACATTGGTTTTGAACGGCCCCGATCGCGCAAAACCGTTTTGGAGCATAACGATTTTTATAACTATAGAAAACACCTTATCGATTTTTTGGAACATTAAAAACAACTTGATTAATCACTTAAAACTTGAAAACATGAAAAAACAATATGTATTATTAGGCTTATTAACTCTTGCTGTACAATTAGCAAGTGCACAATTTACTTTGGATACCGAATTTCGGCCACGTACGGAATACCGCCATGGCTATGGCAGTCTAATTCCGGACGATGCCGATGCCGGTTTTGCGACGTCAACAAGGGCAAGATTAAATGCTGGCTTTACCACAGAGGCCTACACATTTTATGTGAGCCTCCAGGATGTATTGGTCTGGGGAGAAAACAGGCAACTCTTGCCAGATGATCAAAATGATTCCTTTGCCATATTTGAGGCTTGGGCAACTATTAATTTGGGGTCTGGTTTTTCAACCAAAATTGGACGGCAAACTTTAGATTATGATGACCAGAGGTTATTGGGCAGTGTGGACTGGACCCAACAGGCCCGTAACCACGATGCGGCCTTGATAGCCTACAAAAATGAAAAATTCATG
>DASWKU010000462.1:0-4492 GCA_036396455.1 Flavobacteriaceae bacterium | reverse complement strand
TTAAATTCCTTTAGGAATTTCTCTTGATCAGGAGTTAGGTTCAACACTCTTTTATTCATATCATATGTAAGTTATTTGAATTACTCAATATCTTACAAAGATATATAATTTGCACCTAAATTAAGTTGTTTCTACACTAGCTTATTTGTTCCGAAAAATTTTCTTGTCATTACGGTTTTTCTAACATTACTGGCAACGTGTTATATGTGGATAAATATACGCTTTTATCACTTCTATTTGCGGGATAATAGGGGCTTTTGTTCCTAATCTTGAATTTTTGTTTACCCTCAAATTCCCATGTCCAATGCGCTTTTTACAGTCCATCACTTAAAACTTACAGTTCAGTAATTCTATTTTTCTAAACTTAAGATTCCAAAAGATATTTGCTTCAACTTTAAAGACTAAAAATCATGAAATGCCCACAACAAAATTTTATATCACAACATATATTATTTTTTGGACATTCCATCTGACAAAATTATTAACATTTAAAACCAAAAAAAATGAAACATCTAATTACCATCGCCTTGCTCTTAATATCAACGATTCTCGGCGCACAGTCCAACTTTGAAAAAGGCATGCAAAAAGCTTTTGAACTTTGGGGAAACAACCAATGGGAAGATGCCGAAAATGTATTTGAGCGCATTGCCAATGCGGAACCGGACCAATGGCTGCCCCATTATTACATTGCCCAACTTAACAGTTTAAAAAGTTGGGACCTTAAAGATGAGACCTTGTTGAAGGCACAATTGGACAAGGCTCAGCAACATCTGGACCTTGCCATGAAACTCAGTGAAAACAGCGCAGAGCTATTGGTGATGCAGGCCCAAGTGCTTACCAATTGGGTGGCCTATGATGGGCAAACCTATGGCATGAAGTATTCGGCGAAAATTGCTGAACTTTATGCCAAAGCTTACGCGATTGCACCCAATAACCCAAGGGTGGTGTTTGGAAAAGCGGAGTGGGATATGGGCAGTGCCCGATTTTTTGGGCAGGACACGAGCCGCTTTTGTGCCGATTTCGAAAAAGCCTTGGAACTTTTTGCTAACTTTAAACCTGAAACACCGTTTCATCCCAATTGGGGTAAAGACCGTGCCGAGGGGATTTTAAAATCTTGTAAATAACCAATTAAGGAGACATCCATGTCAAAACAGTTCAAAAATATTACCCTTGTTTTTAGTATTGGCTGTCTTGTATTTGTTGTTGGCAATCTATTATTTGATGGGTTCCATTTTAAAAATGCAAAGGATTTTTTGACTGAATTTGCCTTTTATCAGTTGTACTCGTTCGTATTGGGGTATTCCAATATGTATTTTTTCGATTTTTTGGAATCACGACCATGGAAAAAAGGGAATTCCATAAAACGTATCATTATAGGAATTTTGGGATCTACCATTTTAACGCTGATAGGACTTTTTGTGCTGCGGGCTTTGACGGACATTTTGGTCAATGGGAAAACCTTTACGGAGTTTATTGAAAACGAAAACATTAAAAGTTATCAGTTTGGTTTATGGATTACACTGACCGTAGTTGCTTTTTTTCACTTTGTTTATTTTTATAACAGGTACCAGAAAAATAAACTAAAAGAACAAAAGGTCATTGCCGGAACCGCAAGTGCCAAGTTTGATGCCTTGAAAAATCAGTTGGACCCCCATTTTTTGTTCAACAGTTTAAACGTATTGACCAGCTTGATTGATGAGAATCCTGAAAGTGCGCAGAAGTTTACCACTTCCTTATCAAAAGTGTATCGCTATGTCCTGGAGCAAAAAAACAAGGATTTGGTGACCGTGGACGAGGAACTGGATTTTGCAAGGACCTACATGACCCTTTTAAAGATGCGTTTTGAGGACAGTATAGTCTTTGACATTCCGGAAAGTGCCTCGAACCCAGAAAGCAAGGTGGTGCCTTTATCGTTGCAATTGCTTTTGGAAAATGCCGTAAAGCATAACATGGTTACAACGAGCAAGCCTTTGCATATTAAAATTTATGAAGACAATCAAGGCAATTTAGTTATTGAAAATAATCTGCAGCCCAAACAAATTGTAAAAAAAGGTAGCGGTGTTGGGCTGGAAAACATCAAACAACGTTACCAATTATTGACCAACAAAAAAGTAAACATCAATCAACAAGCAGACCGTTTTGCCGTGTCAATACCAATGCTTACTAAACAAATTTCAATTATGTATACATCAACACACTCTAAGCCCCAATTTGACGACAGCTATATTCGAGCTAGAAACCATGTAGAAGAACTCAAGAAGTTTTATGGTAGCCTGATCTCCTATTTCTTCTTTATACCATTTTTCATATTCATCAATTATTGGACCTCATGGGATTTTAAATGGTTCTGGTTTCCCATTATCGGGTGGGGCATTGGTTTGATCGTTCATGCCCTTAAGGTTTTTGTGAATGATGGCTCTTTTGGACGAAACTGGGAAAAGCGTAAAATTGAACAGTTTATGAAAGAAGAAGAAAACCGCAAACGTTGGAACTAAATTTAAAGAATCATGGAAAAAAATTATAATGTTTTGTCAGAACACGAAACCAATCAAGAACGGTATTTAAGGGAAGAAGCCTACTTGAAAGCCCAAAACAAGGTCAAAAGAATCATGGGCTTTTATCGGCACTTGCTTGTTTATATCCTTGTCAATATTTTTCTAATTGTTTTGATCTCATCTAAAAATGATGACCCATTTTTTAGTTTTGAGACCTTTTCAACGGCCTTTTTCTGGGGTTTGGGATTGGGGTTCCATGCCCTTGGTGTTTTTGGCCCGGATCTGGTTTTTGGAAAAAGCTGGGAAGACAGAATGATGAAAAAGTATATGGATAAAGAAAAAGAGAACAAACGTTGGGAATGAGATGGAAGTTAAAAGTTAAAAGTTAGAAGTTAGAAACTGGAATGTGAGCAGATAGGTGCAAGATTCTAGAGACTAGAGACTAGATGCTAGACGCTAGTTTTTGTTTTTGGCATTGGGCATTAGGCATTTGAATTTAAAAAAGTTGAAAACTGGGACTGAAGACCTAAGATTGATGACTGAATACGGAGACTGAATACTGAGACTGCAAACTGAATACTTTAAATTCATAAAAGGAATATATGAGAGTTATTATAATAGAAGACGAAAAACCTTCGGCAAGACGTTTACAGCGGATGCTTGAACCCTTACATGTTAAGGCCGAAACCTTGTTGCATTCCGTTGAAGAATCGATTGCATGGTTCAATAGCAACGGGCATCCCGATCTTATATTTTTGGATATCCAGTTAAGCGACGGTCTGTCGTTTGAAATTTTTGAGGCGGTTGAAATCAAATCGGCGGTCATTTTTACGACGGCTTATGACGAATATGCCCTGCAAGCCTTTAGGCTCAACAGCATCGATTATTTGCTAAAGCCCATTGATGAAGAGGAACTGGCAAAGGCCATCCATAAATACCGGGAACGTATGCCCCAGAAGCAAGCCGTTACATTGGACTTTAATGATATCAAAAGCCTTTTGGTAAATCCTATAGAAAGCACTTACAAAAAACGCTTTTCAGTTAAGGTCGGTCAGCATTTAAAATTGATCAACATTGACGATATCGAATGTTTTTATAGCGAAAACAAGGGCACTTATGCCTATACTTCGGATGGAAGACATTACTTATTGGACAATACTTTGGAACAACTTGAAGATGAACTTGAGCCCCAACTGTTTTTTCGTATCAGCCGTAAGTTCTTTGTGAACATCAATGCGATAAAGGATATGATCCATTATACCAATTCGCGTTTACAGATCAAACTGAACACCTTTAATGACCAGGAAGTTATTGTTGCTAGGGAGCGTGTCAAGGATTTTAAGGATTGGCTGCAGTAATTTTTTAGAGTTTAGAGACAAGATAGAAGAGCCAAGACCAAAGACGATAAGGCGTTTGCATTCTACAGTTTTCAGTCTCAGTCCCGATAGCTATCGGGATCAGTTTCAAAGCGATATGATTTAAAATCCAAACACCAGCAACCGGGGGCTAAATCCCAAATCGTAAATCTTCAATCGTAAATCGTAAACTAATCGTCAATCCTCAATCCTATTGTCATCAAAAGCCATGGGCAATAATTTTGGAATGAACTTCACAAAAAGCGGTAATAAAATAGCACCTCCCGGAAGCATGAAAATGGCCAAACTTGGTATCGATTTTATCAAATCCAAAAGTTGGGCCTGCATTTTTTTCTGTTCCTCCTCGGTGAGGTCCCGTGTTGTGGATTTCGTGAGCAAAACCATGAGTTCTTTGCTTTCTGAGAGTTCTTTCAGCAAGCGTTTACTATTTCGCTTGATGAGTTTCCTTACCATTTTACTGGAGTTGTCATAAAAATTCTTTACCAAATTTTTGGATCCCAATAATGCGATTTGATCTTGATTGGCACTGTAAAAATTGTTAATGTCATTAATGGACTGAATGACGATATCCTTATTTAAATTTAAATCCTCTCCTAATTGATTGAGAAACAAATATTCTTC
>DASWKU010000461.1:0-2200 GCA_036396455.1 Flavobacteriaceae bacterium | reverse complement strand
GTCGTTTTCGACACTTTCAAATTCTTTTTGCTCTTGTGGCATTCCCAAAACCTTTAAGATGACATTTAACAGCTGGTTCATCTTAATGGGCTTATTAAGTCCTGTTTCAAAACCAATTTCGTTCATTTCTGATGTTGGTATGGCATCGATGATTGAAGACAATAAAATCAATTTTAAATCACTTATTCTTTGATCTGCCTTAATTTGCTTTGCCAATTCCTTTCCGCTCATACCTGGCATTTGGTAGTCAACCAGTACTAAATCTATTGGCTTACCTGATTGGCACTGTTCCTTAAAAAAAGATAATGCTTCAAATCCGTCTTTAAATTCAGAGACTTTTACATGCCAGGTTTCAAGATAATTTCTGAATATTAGTCTATTGGTTTCGTTATCATCTACAATGGCAATGTGCTTACCCTGAAGTTGGTCTTTAGATAAAAACATGTTATTGTTCTTAATTTTCCCGGATGCAGCAAACTTACCTGTGAAAAAAAATGTAGATCCCGAGTTTGAAGAGCTTTCAAGGTCTAATTCACCGCCCATTAGAGTAACTAACTTCAGGGAAATGGCCAATCCCAATCCCGTTCCTCCATATTTTCTTGTTGTTGAAGGATCAACCTGAGAGAATGACTTAAATAATTTTTTTTGATTTTCTTTTGAAATACCAATACCTGAATCTTTAATTTTAAATTGTATTTCATGGGTTCCGTTGGTTGTACCGATGTAGCTAACGTGAATGACAACTTCTCCTTTGGAAGTAAACTTAATAGCATTATTTACCAGATTGGTAATGATTTGTTTTAAACGAACATAATCTCCTCCTACAAATTCGGGCACTTCAGGATCGATGTATGTTAATAAATCTATTGATTTTGATGTAGCATGGACTATATGAATATCTGCAACTTCTTCTATAACACTTCTAATATTGATAGGAACTGTTTCCAATTCCATTTTGCCAGACTCAATCTTAGAGAAATCCAAAATATTATTAATTAATGACAATAAGGTCTGTCCAGATTTCATTATAATATCTAGATATTCTTTTTGGGTGGAATCAAGTTTGGATTTACTCAAGATATCGGCCATTCCAATAACACCATTCATAGGTGTTCTAATTTCATGTGACATATTGGCAAGAAACAAGCTTTTGGCCCGATTGGCTTCTTCTGCTTTTACCTTTGCCATCTCAAATTGTTGTTTGGTCAATTCTAATATGGTTACGTCTCGAGAGACTCCTACCAATCCTATGACTTTGGAATGTTCGTCACTTATAGGGATTTTAGTTGTAGATACCCAAATGGTTTTGCCATCTAGATTTTCTAGCTTTTCCACTTGGTTTATTATTTCCACATCATTTTTAAATACTGAAGAATCCTGTTTGTATATCTCCTCTGCTGTTTCTTTGGAAAGATAATCCAAATCAGTTTTTCCTATCATTTCGTTCACGTCTGTCTTTAAAAAAGAGGCAACGGCTTTATTTGCTCTGATGAATTTTGAATTCTTATCCTTGAAATAGATATAGTCAGGAACATTATCCATTAGTATCTGTAAGAGTTCTTTCTCCTTTTCAAGATTATCTTCTAGCTCTTTTTGTTTTGTGAAATTATGTGAAATTCCAACGAGTCCTATAACTTCATTTTTGCTGTTAGTAAATGGGATTTTTGTTGTTAATTCCCAAAACCGCTCACCGTTTTTTAAATGACTCTCCAGTTTTTCTATAATGACAGACCGTTTTTTCATAATTCTTTGTTCGTCTTCAAAAGCTTCTTTGGCATGAACGGATTCAAAAAAATCAAAATCAGTTTTTCCGTACATTTCTTCTGGTGAGTTAAGTCCGAACATTTTTGCTAAAGCCATATTACATCGGATAAAGCGAGAGTCCCTATCTTTAAAATAAATTCTGTCAGGGAGGTTATCCATCAACAAATCCATGAATTTTTTTTCTTTACGAAGTTCGTTCCCTATTTTATATTCATTTGAAACATCCCTTGAGATACCAACCATACCTATAGAATTGCCTTTGGCATCTTTTAAGGGTATTTTTGTGGCTCTAACATATTTATCTACACTTGATGTCACAATATGCTCTAATTTATTGATTAGCGGAATGCCACTATTCATAAGAAGCTGTTCGTCTTTATAAGTTTCTTTACCCTGTTTGCCATCAAGAAAATCTTCATCGCGTTTACCTATGGCA
>DASWKU010000460.1:0-5536 GCA_036396455.1 Flavobacteriaceae bacterium | reverse complement strand
CAAAACGTAATAAACTTCAATTTAAGCCTGCCAGAATTTAACTAAACTGCTTTGCTAAAAAATCAAAAAGCCCTTGAAAAGGGCTTAAATGAATTCGTTTTTTATGAATTTATGGACTTGTGCAACGGTTACCGGTGTTGTAAAACGTTTTTATTATTCTGGTCGAGCCCAAATTGTTTTGTATTCTGAACCAATTAACCATTTTTGTTTTTTTCTTTCAATTATTGTGTCTTTTAATAAATAAATCGGATTCAAGCTAACTTTTTTTGTCGGGTCATCAATTGGTAAAATTTTTAATGTTTTTCCAATTTCAAATGTTCGGTCTTCACAATAAGACAAAACTGTAATTTTTTCAGGAAGGTTTTCAGATTTAGTTTTTCCAATAAGAATTGCATATGGAATGCCTTCAGTAAAACACGTAAAATGATTTGGATGAAATTCTGTTAATTCAAGTTCAAATGGTTTGTCCGAAGTAATAAATTCAAATCGCATAAAATTATTGTCCGAATTATGAGTTCCGAGTGATTTTGATTTACATCCGAAGATTAAAATCAAGCATAAAATCATTATTAGTAGTTCTTTTTTCAAATGTTTTACAACGTGTTTGTATATGAAAAGTTGCGTGTTTGTGGGCGAGGATTTTCCGAAGGAAAATCGGAAGCCAGCAAACGAGCAACAAACTTTGGTTTAGCTAAAACTAGCAATTTTTTATAGCATCCATGAAAAAGCAGAAAGTCCAGTATCTTTAAAGTTCACCAAAACAATTAAGATATGAAATCTGAACAAACTGCCCAACCAAAGTTATACATTGGCATTGACATCCACAAACGTAGCTGGAAAATTCACTGCGCGACCGATCTGTTTTCTGGAAAATCATTTACCATGCCACCCAATCCAGAAGTATTAAAAACCTATGTCCACACGCATTTTCAGGACCACGAAGTCTCTACCGCTTATGAGGCAGGTTGCTGTGGCTATTATGCGCACCGTAGCTTTGAGGGTTATGGATGGCGCTCACTGGTTGTTAACCCGGCCGATATCCATCGCAAGGGAAAAGAGCGCTTTACCAAGACCGATAAGATCGATGCCCAACTGATAGCAAGAGAACTGAAGGACGGAAGATTGGAGTGTATTCACATTCCAGAAGTAGAGCGTGAACAACTGCGAAGTCTTTTTAGAAGGCGAAACGATCTCGTAAAGGATTTTAGGCGCGTAAAGAGTTATATAAAAATGCAGTTGCTTTATTTTGGGGTCAGCATTCCAGAAGCATTCGATAATGACCATTGGAGCCATGATTTTAGGGGTTGGATTGATGCCATTGTTTTTAACCATCCCACAGCACGGGAGACACTTGATAGTAGAATGCGCAGTTTTAGGTTCATAGACAAGGAACTCAGGGAGGTCTCCTCAAAGCTGCGTGCTTATTGCCGCAAGCATTATAAAAAGGACTATTACTTGCTTCGCAGCATCCCAGGAATAGGAGGCATTGTAGCTTGCGGGATTATTTGTGAGTTGGGAGATATGCGGCGTTTTAACAACATAAAACATTTGGCAGGCTATGTTGGTCTGTCACCAGGGGTTCACCAAAGTGGCGACAATCAACGGGCCACGGGCATTACCATGCGAGCACACCGATTGATGCGGAGCTATTTTATAGAAGCTTCATGGCAGGCCATACGTACAGACCCTATCATGCAGGCCTATTACAGAAAACATCTAGGGAAGAACGTAAAGAACATAATAGTAAAAGTGGCACGTAAATTATTGAGCAGGACTTTAGCAGTTATAAAGACAGAAACACCATACGCCATAGGTGTTATAGAATAATACAAACCAATAACAGAGCTCACAAAGAAGTAGCAAAACCTGTACCGCAAAACACCGTAGGTGAACCAGATCAATAGGTATCACACATTTATAGCAAGTGGCCGGGTTTATTATAGCTTATAATCATACAGATGCTGGTGACCGTCATATTTTAGAATGGATCACATATAGGATGCGGAGCAAGTTATTTAAAGGCATTGGAATATTGATAATCCTATCGGAATTATCAACATTCCAACACCACAGAACCATTATTATGAGATAATTAAAAAATAAATATTAACTTTGGAGAACTAGGCTAGTGCTTTTCATAGGATACGGTGTTATGTGCTGGCTTTTTCTTTTTGTCCAATTATTTGTTCTATTACGTCATTGAGAAAATTAACTAAAATATCAATCAAATTTTTTAAAGATTCAATTGATTCTATTTGTATTTCTCCAGATTCATTATCTACAGAAATTCCAAAAGTTTTATCAATGAAAAGTAAATTATCATCACTTAAGTTTTTTAAAATTCCATTGTTATGTGCTATTGCATTTCTTAGTAATTGGTATTTACCAATTTCACTCCATTTCTCATTGAGGGAATCTAAATTCACATCTAATACTTTAATTATATACTTTCTACATTGAGATATATAATTTCTTTCACTTAAATCTTTTGGACCTAAATTGAAATTTCCAATATGTTTACACCATTCGCAAAGTTTGAAAAATTCAATTTCAAACATTGAATAAATGGTTAAATAAATTGATTTGTTGAGTATGTCAGGAAAAGCAGAACTATTTAGGATTTCAGTTTCATAAATATCAAAAGCATCTGGTTTTTCAGGGTCATTTCCGTGTTCTAAATTCCATTTGTTAAATTTTTCTAACATTTGGGTTTCCTGACTAATAATCATTTCTTGAGTTCTGTCAAGATAATTCTTAATTGGGTCAAATTTTAAATCATAGATAATTCTTTTATTATCAAGAATGCTATAAATATTTGTTGTTACTCGTTTAGTTCTGGACATTGTTTTTTTTGCTTGCACATAACGATTAATGTATGAATCGTAGCTTTGGTCTGTGCGTTTGCCATGTGGGGCTATGATTTCATACATAATGTTACAGGCAGTTTTTATATCTTTCTAATTAATTTTGATGGCATAGAATACATTAATTCTAAAGGTTCTCCATTCTCAACAGGTTGAAACACCACAAATTTTTCTCCTTCTTTATTTTCCATTTCGTCTTCTATAAGAATACCTTCAGGAAATTTATCTTGCTTCATGTCAGGAAATACAATTTTCACCTTATCTCCTCTGAAGAATTTTGGGTCATTTATACTATGAAATTCCTCTGTCTGTGATTGCTCAAGATTTTGCTCTATGAAATCTTGATGTTTAACTATGGAAAATCCTTTTATTAAATTTTTCTCTAAATCAAACTCAGGGTCAATTACTACCTTGTCTCCGTTTTCAAAAAACCGTAGAAGATTTAACCCAAAATCTTTATCGTTATCGATAATTTTTAATTCACATTCCGCCAAATTGAAACCTGACATTTGCCAGTTTTCAAATAAGGTATCAAATTTCAGTGGGTCGGTTATAACTGGAACAAAATTATCTAACTTAGCAAGGTTTTTTGTTTTAAAGTCATAAAGTAAGCATATTGGCGCATAATCATATTCAATTGTTTCATTGATTTTTGACAGCATAGCACTGTATTTAATTAAATCATAACCAACAACTTTTATCAGTTTTTCATTATTTTTTTTACGCTTGATTAGGTCTGAATATTTACCTCTATTAAAGTTTATACTTGTGGCATAAATCGGGTCTCTTTTTGAACCTTGCATTTCTTTGTTTAAATGAGCCAGCATGTGCTCTCCCTCTTCTTGAGAATATCGTTCAATCTCATGACCACAATATAAATATGTATAACTTTTATCTTCTAATGTTACTCTAATACAATAAGCCCCCTCGTTTATTTCTCTTTCAAAATTGTAACTTATCACTGGTCTTTTACCATCATAATTCATGTTTTTTATGGCTGTAATTTGACCTTGTCCTTTAGTTATTAAAGAAACCCATTTTTTAAAATCAAAATTCTTTAGTTTAGAATCTGGGAACGGTTCTTTCAAGCCAGTAACACCTAATACCCTATCTAATTCTCTACGGCATTCTTTATGAATTGGACCTAAAGAGTGTTTAAATCCATATTCGTCAATTTCGACTAAATAAGCTTCTTCCGAACTAATACTGATTTCACAGTGCAAACAATTCCATTTATTAACATTCTGACTTAAAATTGGCTTACATTTTTCTTTAAAAGCAATAACATGAGGTAAGTCCTCTACTTCATCAATTTCTGGGTGCGCCCCTAAAACGGCAATAGATTTATCTTTATAAAGATTTTGGTTTTCATCCAAATATCTCATCATTCCTGTAATTGTAGAGCATCTATATTGTACCTTCCATTCAACAGTTTCATCTTCCCTTTCAATAACTAATTTTGAATCACGATAATTTTGTTTTGGATTACCGTAATCATCAAACCTGAAAAGTTCGACAATCAATAAATCGGTGTTGTCAACAAAAGAGTCTATCAATAAAATATCTTTTCCGCATGCAAAATTCTCATCAATATTTTTTTCTGTATTATTCTGAGATTCTAAACTATATTGTTCTAATAAAGTGTTAATTTGATTACTGTCAATAGATTGCCGTTTTGATGCGTATGTTAAACAATTTGCAACGAGCATTTTCCATATAAGTTCTGGGCGTGGAAAACTCTTGCTTTTTAAAAGCATTAATGCTGCATTAATATTAGAACTACCTTCCTCTAAATCGATAATTGAAATGTATACTTGTTTGCAAAATTTAATGAAGTTTAATTCATTTGTTTCAACCCCAGCAATTTCCTTGTATATACTATAAAATTGTTTTCTGAAATATCTAAATGTATTTTCTTCTGATTTGTTTAATGGATTTTCTTGGAACTTTTTGTCATTAAGTCGAATTGAAGTAAGGATTTTTTTCAAATCCTTTTTAACTTTTGACGTACTATCTGATGTTGTTATTAATACATAATTTCGTTCTAATGAATAATTCTCTACAAAATCGACTACAAACTGTCTGAATGCTTTGATGAAATCTGATTTTGCAGAATACGAAAGACTCGAAATCTTTCTTTTAACCTGGCAATATACTTTAGCATCTTCACAGTCCAACCTAATATCATCAACATTATCAATGGTTTCAAAGTGAATTGATTTTATAATTAAATCCTTTTCAATATCTACAGTTTTATTAATATTAAAACCTGTATAATGAGATACTAAAAACCATGCACCAACTCTTTGCTGATAATCAATTCCTGCATTTGTCGCAGAACCAGAGGCGTCAATTTTCTTTGTTTTCGACATTAATAATCTACTATTGGTTAAGTAGTCAGTTTTTTAAATTGCCTGTAACGTAAACGTATAAGAAACGGCTTGAAAAATAAGCTCAAATTTTACAGTAATTAAAAAACAAAATAAATATTAACAAACCACCGATTAAGCACGATGTAAAGCTGTTTTTTATACAGTGTGCCTGTTGCACAAGTCTAAGATATTAATAAATTTCCTATCTTTATTTATGCAAGGCAAAAAAGACTATCAAGAAAAATTATTCGCCCATTTTCAGCTTAGCGAACGTGTTCCAGAGCATAATTTTTACAGGCG